>JBBIUW010000292.1:0-4297 GCA_037440045.1 Sphingobacteriaceae bacterium | reverse complement strand
GGCTTTATGATACGGCCGCCATTGCAGGGAAACCTTTATTTAGTAGTATTGATATTGAACTGCAAGAATATGGCGAAAAATTAATGAAGGGTAAAAAAGGTGCCATTGTAGCTATTGAACCTAGTACAGGGGAAATTTTATGTTTAATATCAAGCCCAGGATACGACCCTAACTTATTAGTTGGTGGAAAAGAGCGTTCAAAAAACTACACAAAATTATACTATGATTCTTTGAATTTACCATTATTCAACAGAGCACTAACGGCCATGTATCCTCCAGGCTCTACGTTTAAATTAATCGATGCATTAATAGCACAACAAGATGGATTGATTTCTCGCTCTACTGTTTTTCCTTGTCATGGTGGTTACCCTCCAATGGGAGGTCATCCAAAATGCCATCCTCATCCTTCAACAGATTTACCAGGTTCTATTGCTACATCTTGTAACTCCTATTACAGCTATGTATTTAGAGAGATTGTTGATCAGAAAAAATTTCCAAAATTTGAAGACGGCTATAATCATTGGCGCGATGCTGTTCGTTCCTTTGGTCCAAATACTAAATTAGGAACAGATTTACCATTTGACAAACCAGGGAATGTTCCTTCTGTAGAGTATTACAACAAAGTATTTGGAAAAAATCATTGGAGAAGTAATACCGTTGTATCATTAGGAATTGGACAAGCAGAGTTAACTTTGGTTCCATTACAAATGGCAAACGTTGTGGCTTCTATAGCTAACAGAGGATATTTTTATACCCCGCATTGTATTAAAGGTGTGGGCATTGAAAAAAAATTAGACCAAAAGTTTAAAGTAAGACACTATACCTATGCCCAAAGTGCTGAGGCTTATCAAAATGTATTAGACGGTATGCAAAAATGTTTCGATGCAGGTACGGCAACTGCTTCTAAAATACCAGGTATTGTGGCTTGTGGGAAAACAGGTACAGCCGAAAATCCACATGGAAAAGATCATGCAGTATTCTCTGCATTTGCTCCTCGAGATAATCCAAAAATTGCTATGGTGTGCTTTATAGAAAATGCTGGTTTTGGAGGAACATGGAGTGCACCTATTGTAAGTTTAATGATTGAAAAATATTTAACAGGCAAAGTAACTCGTCCTGATATGGAAAAACGAATGATGGAAGCTGATTTAATTGGCGGAAAAAATTTATTAGGCAAACAAACTACCACTCCTAAAAAGAAAAAAGGACATTGAGAAAACAAGAAAATAGTTTATTTTATGGCATAGACAAGGTAGCTGTACTTGTTTATGTAATACTCGTTTTCATGGGTTGGTTAAATATTTATGCGGCTGTTTATAACGAAGAGCATCAAAATATTTTTGATACCTCTCAAAAATACGGTATGCAATTGGTATGGATAGGAAGTGCTTTTTTTATTGCCATATTTATTTTAATTATTGATGCCGGTTTTTACACGGTATTTGCTTATTTCTTTTACGCCTTTTTATTATTAGCCTGCATTGCCGTTCCTTACTTAGGAAGAGAAGTGAAGGGTAGTCGTTCGTGGTTTAGATTTGGTTCGTTTGGAATACAACCCGCGGAGTTTATGAAATTTGCTACAAATTTAGCGCTTGCCAAATATTTGAGTAATGTGAATATTGAAGTAGAAACCTCACGAAGAAATAGAATAACCGACTTAATTAAAAATTACAAAAACACCATTTTCGCAGCCATTATCTTAGGTTTGCCTTTACTAATTATTAAAGTATTACAAGACGAAACTGGCTTGGCATTGGTATTTGTAGCCTTTATTATTACTCTATACAGAGAAGGATTATCCGTAAACTTTTTAATATTTGGTTTACTATCTGCCCTTTTATTTGTGTTGTCTTTAGTTATTGAATCTCAAACATTAATCATTGCTTTAGGCATTGTTTCAGCGCTATCGTTTTTATTTATCAAACGCTCTCGAAAAAACCTGATTATCGTTGCCATCATATTTGCAACAGCCAGTAGCGTTGTATTAGGAACCAATTATGTGTACAATCACTTAGAAGAACATCAAAAAACCAGAATTGATGTATTACTAGGAAGAGGTACTGTTAACTTAAAAAAAGAAGGATACAATGTAAACCAAGCTAAAATTGCCATAGGTTCAGGCGGTTTTTGGGGCAAGGGTTATTTACAAGGCACGCAAACAAAATATGATTTTGTACCTGAGCAAGACACTGATTTTATTTTTTGTACAGTAGGTGAAGAATGGGGTTTTGTTGGAACTAGTGTTGTAATCATGCTTGAGCTTTTTTTAATCATTAAAGTAATTTTCATGGCAGAAAGACAACGTTCGCCTTTTAGTCGAATATACGGTTACGGAGTTGCTTCTGTTTTATTTTTTCACTTAGCAATTAATGTTGGCATGACTATTGGGTTAATGCCTGTAATTGGGATACCCCTGCCATTTTTTAGTTATGGAGGTTCTTCCCTTTGGTCGTTTACAATTTTGCTCTTTATATTTATAAAATTAGATGCTAATCGATTAGTCATTTTAAGATAGCAAATAATGAAATTGGAACTTATTTTGTAGAAAGAACCATTGTTATATTTTTTTGTAATTTAGTACTATGAATCCGCTTAGAAGAAAAATAGAAGATATATTAGTGAAAGAGAATTATACGTTTTCTCAATTAGCAGATTACTTAAACCTATCTGAAGAACAACTAGAGAGCGGCTTAGCAAACAAAACACTAGAGTTACGATATTTAGAAGACATATCAAAAAACTTAAAAGTTCCTTTGTATAGTTTTTTCAGGGATAACAATATTAAAATTAACTACAGCGAAAAACCTTATTTCACTAACAAGTTGTGGAATGATGGCGAAGAATCAAGCCCTCAAAAATTAATGGAAGAAATTGAGCTTTTAAAAATTGCCATTTCTCATAAAGAAGCTGAGTTAGCTAAAAAGCTTAAATTGTAATTTCCACATTTTAAAGATGTATAGAACTTCTTAAACCTAAGAGACTCTATGATTTTTATTGTTGTATCACTAATTTTTTAATAATAGAATTACCTTTATTTGTAATCTTTACAAAATAAATCCCATTTTTAACATCAAGATTAAATAGTGTTAAAGCATTTACTATACTTAATGTGTTTTTGAACACTTCTTTTCCAGTTATATCACTAACACTAACTTCTACATTTCCATCTGTTAATCCATCAAACCTTAAACTAAAGTTTCCATCATTGGGGTTTGGGTAAAGCCGCACACTATTTTGTAACTTATCATACTCATCAACTTTTAAAGGAGGTAAAACCGTAACATTAACCGTGTGGTTATATACAGCACTATTAAATATTTCAGTAGCTTGGTAGCTAGTATTTACCGTTGGTTTCACATATATTCCCGGTGCATTTTTTATAAAATTACTACTCATATCAAACCAATCCACATTTAAGCCAGTTATTGCAGGTCCAATCAATACACTATCACCCAAATAAACAATTGTATCTCTGTATTGCCATTGGGGAGTTGTTATATTTTCTATACTAACATCGTCAATAAAACAACCACTACCAGGATAATTACTACCATTAATACTTAATGTATCTGTTGAGTTATCATCTTTAAAATTTCCTATTACAATGTAGTTTTCTATACCAGTAGCTTGATATACTCCTTCAATTTTAACCCAATTAGTAGTGTCTTTTATAATTGGATTATTATATTTAAAAATGTGAGGAGAATAACTTAATACATTATTAGAAGTAACTGTATTATTGGTTATTGAGTAATTGGCTTGAAATGATAATGCAATATTATTTATCGCATATTTACCTGAATAATTTGCACCTGGGATATTTACATAAAAAACAGTATAATAAAATAATCCTGCAACTAATTGGCTATTCAGTTGTTTTTGTGCATATTCCCTATAATTAGAGCCAAACCAATTATATGTAATGATACCTATAAATGCGTTTCCTGAATGCGCTGTTTGATATGAATAATTATTTTGATTAGGAACACTGTAATTGGGGTTAGTTGAACATGAATTTAAATATTCTGAATCATCATTTGGAGGAGAAGTCCATCCAACTGCCTTAGTAAGCTGTCCTGCACCAGAAGGACACGATGTATATGTTTCAAAATCACCATTACTGATTAAATTTTGTGATATACAAGGATTAAAACTTAATAATATATATATATATATATATCTCATACTTTGGATTTTAAACTATTTGTCGGAATATTATTTTTGAATTACCAATTTTTTCACAATAGTTTGTTTTGATGTTATATTGCACAATCTAACAAAATATATTCCATCTTTT
>JBBIUW010000291.1:0-4304 GCA_037440045.1 Sphingobacteriaceae bacterium | reverse complement strand
ATAAAACGGTATTTAATCATTACCAAGATTTATTTAACATGGCTCACCGAACTCGCTATAGTGGTTTTTTAGATGTAAAATTTCAAATGAGTTTATATAAAGCTAACTTTGAATTTGCAAAAACGAACTTAGAAGCAATTAAGCAATACTGTATAAAACAAGGAGTTAAATAGTTTTATTTTTATAATAAAATGCAAGAGAAAATCAAAGATATTTCAACTTATGTATATTCAGAGGATGAATTAACACCTGAAGAAATTTTAGAAGCAAATGAATACTGGAATAAGGTTAAATTAAAAAATCCCAAGCTAGTAGAGTTATTAGATAAAAGTACTATAGAAGTAAAAAAGCCACACTAATTAGTGTGGCTTTTTTAGTAATGAGTTAAAACTACTCCTTTATAAATTTCACTACCTTTTGGTTTGCAATATTTAAAAAATAAATGCCTGATATTAATGTAGTAGTATTTATTTGTTGGTTTGTAGAGCCTTGTAATACGTTTTGTCCTAATTGATTGTAAATAGAGTAGTTGTAATCTTTATCTAAACCATTAATAGTAATGTTATTTACACAAGGATTAGGATATAAGCTAACTGTTAGTTTACTTAATTCATCAATACTAGTTACAACTGTTTCTGCTTTTAAAATACAGTTTGTTGTAGCTTGCTTATCTATCACATAAAAAACATTTGATGAATAAAAACCACGACCAAATTTACTTGTAGTATTTGCAGCTCCAGTTAATGTATAACTGTTTGTGTAAGTTGGAGCTGTTAAGTTTTGGTTTTGTTCGTACCCATGAATACTGCCATCATTTTTAAAAAACACATACTTTCCATTTGCATCAACATATCCCGAATTGTACATAAATGTTGAATGACTAACTGTTATCGAATAACTGTATGTTGCTAGATTATCTTTGCTAATCATGTAAACATCATTTGTTGAACCAATAAAAGGTACCACAATATCGCCATTGTTTAAAGTGAAAATTGAAAAACCTGCAAAAGTTCCTCCAGGTGCTGCGGGTAAGGAATAAACAATAGTACTCCACGTTAGACCTCCATCAGTAGTTTTTAAGTATGTTCCTGTATTATTGATTGCGTATGCGTTTGTTTCAGATTGTTTTATAAATTTAATAAAGGCATAGCTCGTTCCAAACATATTATGATTTGACCAGGTAGTACCTCCATCGGTTGAAATTTTACGGTAAGAAATGATATTATTTCCAAGTGCTACCATATCGCCAACACTTGATAGCATAGAAGTATTATTAAAAGTTACGCCATTATCTGTTGACTTTAAAACACCATTTGTATTGGAAGAAATATAAATAGCTCCAGCCTGATCAGAAATTATATCGTATGAATTTTCTGTAATTGTACCGCTTGTACATGCTGTGAAATTTAAAACAGATTGGCTGTGTAAGGCTATTGAAGCTGAAAGAGCTAATATAAGAGTGTGGACTTTTTTCATTGTTGAAATTTTATTAAAGTTAGTATTTATTAATAATGTTGCAAAAGGCGTGCCAAACTATTTATAAATACCTGATTATCAATATATTATATATTTACGTGCGGTTACTGAAACAAAAAAACCGCTCACTGGCCAGTGAGCGGTTTAAAATTGAGATTATCTTATCTATGGGTAATTAGTAAATTTTGATACTTGCTTTTGCTCCCCATCTGTTTTTATCTTCTAAAGTGCTGGCTACTCCGTTTTCACAATAAATAAGGGTGTCTACTTCGTTTCTCCACTTCTCATCTCCAGTAAAATCTCCTGCTTTTGTTCCCTGGCTTGTTATGATCCAAATTTTGGTTGGGAACGCATCTCTAATCTCTTTAAATTCTGCTGAAGACTTTAACCCGATTGAATCTTTACTATCAATTACAATCACATCAAAATCTGATAATGGTAATGTGTTTAAGTCTTTTACTATTTGAAAATTTGGACCACCTTGTATGCCTGTTTTGATTAGTAATTCCGTAAACGTTGGTGTGCCAAATTGTTCTCCCGCCACATATAATATTGATTTACCTTTTTTATTTAAAGCATCGGCTAATTGCAAACTTAAACCGCTTTTTCCACTTCCTCCACGTCCATAAATAAATATACTAGTTGGTTCGCAAGCATCGCCAATTAGTTCTTTTAATTTACCAGTAAATCCAATTTTATTAAAGCTCATTGCTTTTGCTGCATCCACACTCATTACACCGCTGTCAACACTTCCCAAACCTTTATTTTTTTTCTCGTATTGAGTTAGTTTCTTGTCCGCTTTATGATAAGCTTCTTTTGTTTTTTGCACTGCTTTATTTGCATAAGGTTTAGCAAACTTCGCAGCTGCTTTAACACCAATAGCACCATACTTAACTGCTTTTAAACCATAACGAGCAAGGGTTGGTAAAAATCCACTTAAAGCAACATTATTGATTTTTAAAGTAGATGTTTCTCCAGTAAAGTAATTTGATAGGTGTGGCATTAAAAACTTAACCGCATCGATATGTTTATCATTTTTATTGCTTTCTGAATTTACAAAGCGGTGCATTCTTTCCCAAAGTGCTTTTGCTTTTTCTTTAGTCTGTTTTGAACCATCTAAATTAATATATTGTTTAATTAGAGCAACCGATTTTAATGGCTCATAGTTAGTTACAATGTTTGAATATTTTTCGGCTTGCTGCTTGTTTTTAAATTCAATTTGCACCACACCTGTTTTGCTCATGTTATCGTACACATCAATTAAAGTAGATTGTATATAATTAATTTCATCGGCAAACTCACTTGTTTTACGAACCTTTTTTGTAACAATAGCTTTTTGTACAAAGTCTAACAAGTTCATTATTTGTGGAGCTGTTTTTGACTTCTTAGTATATGAAACGAATCGCTTAATTATTTGTATTTCAATGGGCAATTCCTCAACCTTATTTTGTGCAATATGTTTTGTGGAATTTTTTGTTGGTTTTGCGTGGCGTGTAGTTGTTTGCTTTGTTGTATCTTTTTTAGCACTTACTTTTTTGGTGGGTGCTTTTTTATTAGCTGCTACAAATTCAGTAAGCTTTTCAATACCTAAATTAATTGTCCTGGTAACTGCTGCGCTTTCTTTATAGCTCTCAAAATCAGTTCCTTTTTTTGTAGCTTTTTCAGTTAAATCAACCACTTTGCGTAATGGTTCGGGTAGGGTAGAGTATAACTCCTTGCCTTGTTTTAAAAATGCCTGTGTTGTCATAGTTGTAGTTTTAAATATTTAATAATTCGAGTTCAATTTCAATGGCTTCTGCTTCAAGCTCCAATAATGTAAAATCAAAATCAGGTTCGGTAACATGCTTTACTTTTTTATGGAGCTTTAATATAATTTCATCGGGTGCATAGCTGCTATCGGTTGCAATATCAATTACGTTACTGTGTACAGATACACTCACATTGTGTTTGTTTTGTAATACTTCAATAAATTGTTTAATGTTTTCTTTGGTAACATACCCTTTCATAAAATCACTTACTTTATGGAAGTTGTTTTGAGTAGTTAAACTAAATAAATCAGCATCCTTATAAATTGAACCTCCTTTAGTGTTACTACCTGGTACCAGGATTGTATAATTACCGTTATAATCTTTACGAATACTCATACCATTGGTAGCGTTTACATCTCTACCCTCTGATAATTTTAAAATCATGTTGAGAGCTTGGATGATAGGAACGGTAACAAAATTTTCTTTCATTCCTCCCGCTTTTGGCTGCCAATTATCAGGCATTAAAATACCTTTCTCGGTACTATTTACATCGGTTGTATAACTTACTAAACTGCCTTTGTAATTTGCAAATGCTTGTAAAATATTACCAGTAATAATGTAACGGTTTTTACGATTAACATTACTTGATGCGGTTATGCTAGTCCAGTTAGTTAAAATTTTATCGGCATCATTTGTATTGAGCTGCATACTTGCAGCAATGATATTGTTTAAGGTACCGCCTTGCTGACCACTAGCGCAAAGTGTAATGTATTTATTACTATCTGCTAATGCAAAACGGAATTTTACAGCTGAAGGTGCATAAGGATTTGGACGTTTTTTATCAATAACAATACCCAAACAAACAGCAGGTGTATTTACTAATCCATCATCATAGCTACTTATAGGATAATTTAAACCACGTCCAATAAAAAAGTAGTTTAAGAAGCTGTACATAAAATCAAAATTATTTTTGCTTTTTTTCTCAACCTCTGCAAGCTCTTTTAACTCAGCTGCTTTTAATTCTGCCTGCCTTTCGATAATAGCATTTTTACGAGCTGTAGTATCTTTAATAGCTTGGAT
>JBBIUW010000290.1:0-4315 GCA_037440045.1 Sphingobacteriaceae bacterium | reverse complement strand
AAATTACCTACAGATACACATCCAATGACTCAGTTTGTTGTTGGTATTATGGCAATGCAAACAGAATCTGTTTTTGCTAAAGCGTATGCTAAAGGTATTAACAAAAAAGATTATTGGGATTATGTGTATGAAGACTCAATGAATTTAATAGCACGTTTACCTCGTATTGCCGCATACATCTATCGTCGTAAATACAAAAACAGTGTACATATTGAACCAGATCATAAATTAGACTGGGCTGCAAACTTTGCACATATGTTAGGATATGAGGAGTTTGATATGAAACGTTTAATGCGTTTGTATTTAACTATTCACGTAGATCATGAAGGAGGTAACGTTTCGGCACATACTACTCACTTAGTGGGTTCTGCATTATCTGATCCTTATTTAGCATTTGCAGCTGGTATGAATGGTTTAGCTGGTCCATTACATGGTTTAGCAAATCAAGAAGTGTTAAGCTGGATTATGGAATTGAAAGAAAATTTAGGAGGTGGTTTACCAACTAAAGAACAAATTGCTGAATACATTAAGAAAACATTAGCTGAAGGAAAAGTTGTACCAGGATACGGACACGCCGTATTACGTAAAACAGATCCACGTTTCACAGCTCAACAAGATTTCTACAAAACATATATCAAACACGATAACATTTGCGAAATCGTTCAAATGGTATATGAAGTAGCGCCTCCAATTTTAGAGTCTACAGGAAAAATTAAAAACCCTTGGCCAAATGTTGATGCACACTCTGGAGCTTTATTAGTTCATTACGGAATGCATGAGTATGATTTCTACACAGTATTATTTGGTGTATCGCGTGCTTTAGGTGTATTAGCTAGTTTAGTTTGGGATAGAGCAACAGGTTCTGCTATTGAGCGTCCTAACTCTACAACTACTGAAGCAATTAAAGCTAAAATTAAAGCTGCTCAAGAAGCAAAAGCTTAATTTGATTTATAATAAGTATAAAGCCCATTCAATTGAATGGGCTTTTTTTATGAAATTGAGGGGCTGACCCTCTATTTTTTTGATTAGCTCTCCTGTAAATTTGTTTTACGTTAAACTAACTAAATCGAAAAAATGAAAAAAGTAATTTTATTATTAGGAGGTGCATAAAATAAATCTCTTTTAGAGTTTTATTCTTTTTTATTTATTAATTCTTTAATCTGTTTTGTATGCAGTTTTAGAGAATAGTGAGTCTCCTCAATTTATTTTTATATCTTTAATGACATTATGTTTAAGATAAAGTCATTATATTTTGTTACGATTCTTTTTTTTAATTTATACTTAAGTTCTCAAAATAGTGAACTTATTGGTAGGTTAAAGGAAGAAGTCTCTTCTGAAAAAAACGATACAACTAAGGTTAAAAAAATTCTTAACCTTTCTGATCATCTTAGTAATTCTGATTTTAAAAATGCTATCAAATATGCTAATGAAGGATTAGATTTAGCGCTGAAAAAAAATTATGTTAAAGGTATTTCCAAAGCATACAATAGCATAGCAGATGCTTATTGGTTTCATTCTGACTACGAAAAAGCTCAACAATATTATTTTAAGGCATACCGAATTAATGATTCCATTCATGATCAAAAGGGAATGGCTTTTTCTTTATATAATATTGGTTGGATTTTATGTATACAGCAACACAATTATCAATCAGATAAATATTTATATCAATCTTTAAGTATATATCAATCCATCAAAGATACATCGGGATTGTTGAGAATATATAATGCTTTAGCTAGTTATTATGCAGATAGAACTCGCGAAACTGGAAATACAAAACAGTTTTTTGATTCGGCAATAGTGTATTTTAATAAAGGGATTGAGTTTGCTAAGGCGTATAAATCATATTCTAACTTAGGAAAGTTTTATGGCAATTTAGGTGATTTGTTTTATTTTCAAAAAGATTATAATTCAGCGATGTTTTATAATGAAAAAGGTTTAGAGATACATCAAAAATTGCAAGATTCTGCTACACTTGTAGTTAGTTTGCTAAACGTTGGTTTATGCGAAATGCAAACAAATGCAATAGTTAAGGCTATTTCTAAATTTAATATTGTCTACAGTTTTAATAAACGTCACGAAATAAAAGATGTTCAAATTACAACATTAAAAGCTTTGGCCGAAAGCTATTATAAGTTAGAAAAGTATAAAGAAGGATTTGATTTTTTTCAAGAGTATGTAGCTTTAAAAGAACAGATTGATAAAGAAACCTACTCTACAAGTATTAGCGATTTACAAAGCACCTATTCTCTTGAGAAAGCAGAAGCTAATGTTTCTCAGTTAAAACAAGCAAATGAAATTCAAGAATTAAAAAATAAAAAGAATACTTATTTTATTTTTGGATTAATCATTCTGGCATTAATCGTTATTGTAGTTGCCTTGTTACTATTTAAACAAAATAAACAAAAGCAGTTAACAAACATTCAGCTTAAAGAACAAAATAATATTATAGCAGAGAAGAAACAAGAAATAGATAATAGTATTCAGTACGCAAAAGGAATACAATTAGCCATATTACCAGATGTTTCTGACCTCTCAAGTCAATTTAAAGAAAGCTTTGTGTATTACAAACCTAAAGATGTAGTGAGTGGAGATTTTTATTGGTTTGGAAAAGTTCAGGACGATTTTTATTGTATTGCAGCGGATTGCACAGGACATGGTGTGCCAGGTGCATTAATGAGTATCATTGGTATTGATAAAATAGTGCAAGCAATTTTTGAGAAAAAAATTTCTAGTCCAGCTAATATTTTATCCTACTTAAATAAAGAAATTAAAAAAGTTTTGAAACAACATTCGGATGCTACTAAACAAATGGACGGAATGGATATTGCTTTATTAAAATTCAATCATAATCTTACTGAAGTAGAATTTGCTGGCGCTAACAGACCATTGTATTTGATTAGAAACAAAGAATTAAAAGAATATAAAGCTGATAAAACTGCTATTGCTGGATTTACCCCAGATTCGCAAGAATTTGCAATCAACAACATTCAATTATCTAAAGGTGATTCTTTATTTATTTTTACAGATGGTTATGCAGATCAGTTTGGAGGTGATTCGGGTAAAAAATTCATGTCAAAAAATTTAAAAGAGTTATTAATTTCTGTTTCTGGACGTTCGTGTGTAGAACAAAAATTAGAAATAGAAAAAAACTTTACTAATTGGAAAAAATCCTACGAACAAGTAGATGATGTTTTATTAATTGGTATTAAAATTTAATAAATGAAACGTTTCACTATCATATGCTTTATTTGTTTAGGATTTATTTTCCTACTCCCTAAGCAAGAGGCTCAATCGTGGGGCTTTTATGGTCATAAACGGATTAATCGAATGGCGGTTTTTACTCTGCCTCCCGAAATGGTTTCATTTTATAAAAAACATATTGAGTTTGTTACTAATCATGCCGTTGATCCAGATAAAAGAAGGTATGGAGTAGAGGGGGAGGCCCCAAGACATTATATTGATATTGATCACTATGGCGTACACGCATTTGATAGTGTGCCTAAGTTTTGGAAAGCTGCTGTTGCAAAATATACAGAAGATACTTTAATGTCATATGGCATTGTGCCTTGGCAAATCGAAAAGCATTATTATAAACTATTGAATGCATTTAAAGATGAAAATCTAGACTTAATTTTAAATTATAGTGCTGATTTAGGTCATTATATTGCAGATGCTCATGTACCATTGCACACAACCGAGAATTATAACGGTCAGCTTACTGGGCAAAGAGGGATTCATGGTTTTTGGGAAAGTAGAATTCCTGAATTAAAAGCAGAAGATTACGATTATTTTGTAGGAAGAGCAAAGTACATTGATTCTCCTATTAAATCAGCTTGGAAAATTGTGTATGATAGTCACATGGCAGTTGATAGTGTGTTGAAATTTGAAGCGATGTTAAATAAAGATTTCCCAACTGATAGAAAATATGCGTATGAAAACAGAGGGAATTTAATGATGAAAACCTATTCGGTTGAATACACCAATCGCTATGATTTAATGATTAAAGGGCAAGTTGAACGAAGAATGCGTGAAAGCATAATGATGGTTGGTAGTTTGTGGTATACAGCATGGGTAAATGCAGGCAAGCCTAATCTGGATAAATTAGGAGAAAAAGATATCAGTGATTCATTAAAAATTGCAATGCAAAAAGAAGAAGAATTATACCTTCAACAAAAAAATCAACGCGTCTTTCACCAACTTCTTCATCGCGATAATAAATTTTCATGTTGTGCTCTCTTTCGAAAGCAAGGCTTGCATATCGCATCTCAATTGCTAAAGCTCTTTGATAAATCACCTCCTGAAATCCATTTCC
>JBBIUW010000289.1:0-4347 GCA_037440045.1 Sphingobacteriaceae bacterium | reverse complement strand
TTAATATTGCCGCCAAGCTTGCATTTGGAATTGTACCAACTAAGTTTGGCAGTAGTATTACAAATGTTAGCATAAAGAAGGCATGTAAAATAACAGATAATTTAGTTTTTGCTCCGGCACCTATATTAGCAGAACTTCTTACAATGACAGATGTAACAGGCAAGCCCCCAATTAAACCACAAAGCATATTGCCTATACCTTGCGCCAATAACTCCTTGTTTGTGTTTGATTCATTTTTTTCAGGATCTATTTTATCAATTGCTTCAATACCAAGTAATGTTTCTAAACTTGCAACTATTGCTATGGTAATAGCAACAGTATATAAATGGATGTTGCTTAAAGATGTTAAATCAGGAAAACTAAGATTTTGTAATAAGCTGTTAATTGATGAGATTACAGGTATATGAACCATGTAAGTATTGTCTATACCCATATTGGGATATCCTTTAAATGAGGATGCTAATAACGAGCCAAATAATACTGCTAGTAATGGGCCAGGAATTAATGAAAGTATAAAGGATTTTTTATAGAATTCTTTTTCAGCTATGATTAAACTGAGAATAGATACAACACCAATAATTAATACACTTAAATCAAAACGATGAATTATTTCTTGAAAATTAAAATGTGAAATAGTGTCGTTAAAGTGAAATTCATCTTGGCCTTGGTGGTAACCAATAAGATGTGGTAACTGCTTAATAATAAGTATTATTCCAATTCCCGAAAGCATACCTTTGATAACAGAATTTGGGATATAGTTTCCTATACCTCCTGCTTTTAATATTCCCAAAATAATTTGAATCATTCCTGCAAGTAAAACCGCAGTTAGGAATAATTCGTAGGATCCTAATTGCTGAATACCTGAAATTACTATAGCTGTTAACCCCGCCGCTGGACCAGAAACACTGAATTTAGAGCCGCTAAAACTGGTAACAATAATACCTCCAATTACTCCAGAAATAATCCCTGAAAATAAAGGAACACCACATGCAAGTGCAATACCTAAACATAGAGGTAATGCAACTAAAAACACAACAATACTTGCGTTAAAATCTTTTAATATATTTTTCGTATTCATAGTTATTGAATTAAAGAGGTTACATAAACGGCGTAAAAATTAAATCCAATAATCAGAGCTATTGAAATAATAAAGGTAAAAAGCATAGAAATTGGAATTGCCTTGGTATTGAAGTTTGGGTCCTGCTTATTAAATGCAGCCTTTACTGGACCAACAATGTATAATATATTTATTAATGCTCCTATGAGTAAAAATATGGCAGAAGCATAGTAATGCTGATGCCATTCTTCAATAAGCATTAAATCCTTACTATAGTAACCGGCTAAAAATGGGAAACCAGTAATAGATAAGCCACAGATTGCAATAACCAGTGCAATAAGGCGTGTGTGGGGCATAATTTTACCAATTTGCTTAGCAGATGTTGTTTGATAAACACTATTATAAAAACCCGCTACATAGAATAAACATGATTTGGCAATAGCATGCGTTACAATATGTAAAGTTGCTGCCATTATTCCTGTGCGTGTACCTATTAAAATTGCTAGAATAATATAAGACAACTGCCCCACAGTTGAAAAAGCAAAACGTTGCTTTAAATCATCTGTTTTTAATGCTCTATAAGCAGTATAAACAGCTGTTAAACCAGCTAAATAGGTTAACCAGCCTCCGGTAAAAAAATCGGAAGTTAATAGATGAACGTAATCAAGACCAAATATATAAACGGCAATTTTAATGAGAGCAATAGAACCAGTTTTTACGGTTGCTACTGAGTGAATTAAACCACTTACTGGGGCTGGGGCTGGATTTGTGTTAGGTAACCATAAATGAAAGGGAAAAACGGAGTTTTTAGATATCCCTATTATAAACATAAACAATAAGATGCCCCCCAATGATGTATTTACATGCATACTGCCTAAAGTGACAGTGCTATCAAATGATATATGCCCAATTAGATTTTCAGTTATCAAAATCGCAGGTAGAAAAATTAGTAAAGCAGGAATAGCAGTTTGCTTAAAAAAATCTTTTGCTGATTTTATAGATTGAGGTGTATCTCTCAGTTTAATTAAAGGATAAGTTAATGGAATACCTACAAAGTAGAAAACAAAGAGTGTTAACATGTTACCGGCACAAGCGTTAATTATAACAACGCTTAGCAAAATATTCAAATAGATGAAAAATTGATTCTTTTTATCTTCAAAGTGATACTTTGTAAATTCATAGCTATAGATAATTGAAATAAGCCATGTACAAGTTATAAGAATTAAAAATATTTTCGAGAATTTATCTATGATTAAACTAAAACCTATTGAAGGAATTTCATACTTTAAAATTGGCTCAACATGAAATGCCAAGTATATGCTTACTACGGCTATTAATATTGAACTTACGTAAAATAGGTCTCTGTTTATTTTTTTTATTGGTAAGAAAGCTAAAGCTATTAATGGAGCGACTAAAATTATTAAGAATGGAGTCATATATTATTTGTTAAAGATTATTTTGATTTATTAAAAACTATTATAAATCAAAATATCATATTCTAAAACAACAAACAATTATAGAAATAGACTTTGTTAATGTTAAATATATTTTCTCACACAATTGTAGTAATTGAACGTATAGTGATTCAATATAAAAACCATAGTCAGTTAAGACTGTAATATTAATTTTCTGTTGAACATCAAAAACTTCTTCATCATCCTCATTTTCTTCGTCTTCAATAATTTCATAATACAAATCATAAAATAAATTTGCAGACATACAGGTGAATTGACATTTACAATTATTTAAAGAAACAAATTCGGATTTGTGATGAGAATGCGGTTTAAAAGACTGTGAGCTATAATTCAATGAATTATTTCCTATATAGATACGGCTAAACGCCAAAATTATAAATGCAAAAAGCAAAAGCATATACAATACTTTATTAATCTTACTATTTATTATTAGCTGTTTCATTCTTTATTGTGATGAAATTGGGGTTTCCATTATAATAAATCGGTTATTATTGTATTTGTATAGTTGACTAGTTTCAGGAGACTTTATGAATATTTCTACCCATTCTTTATCAGCCAAATTCGAAAGTTTTTCGGTTTTATTTAAAATTGATAATACTATTTCAGGATTTTGTTCTATTATTATCTTCAATTTTACAGGTAAATAATTATGTGTTTTTTGTAAACTTAATCCAATTCTTAAATCACCGCCGTATTCTGTTGTTACTCCAATATCATTTATTACATTATGTGCTAGTTCGTTACCAGATCCAAATATTGTGTTATCCATTATCGACAGATAATAGTCTAAATTTATTGACAAATAAGTCTCAATATATTTATTTAAAATGCTTTTAAGAATCCCACCTTGTGTATCATTTTCGTAATTATACGTTCTAATAAACTGATTTGATAAAGCTTCTAAATTTACTTTCTCAGTATTTCCTATAAATAATATTGACTTAAATTCTTTGTTTTTAGATGACAAGTTTTTAGGTAATCTTACTTGAGCTATGGCTTTATTTAAATATTCCTGAAATATTAGGTGATTTGAATGTGTAGTTATTTTATCTGAATTATAATATTCAATAGTTAAATTAAAAAAGTTCAGTAAACCAGCTATAAAAACAGTCTGGTCAGGTATATTTATTCCTCGTTTTTTAAGATTTTTCCTTACATCAAAACAATTTAGAAAATCAACAATCACAACTGCATTTAGATTATTTATTTTACCGTTACAAAAAGAACACTCAAAATGTTGGATTGACAAGTTTGAAGATTTGCAGCCGCTGTGCGATAATACATATACCACAGATGGAAAATTATCAAATAAATTAATGCTGTTTAAAAACTCCGAAGCAATATTAATTTTATCATCCAAAGAAAATCCGTAATTCATATTTTGCTCATCACGAGAATACTCGGATTTGTTCAATCTCAAATTTTCATTTGTCATAAAATTATACAGTTGTGTATTGAAAGAATTTATTCTTCCGGGTAAGATCTTTTTAATTGAATTAAATATAGATCCAAACAATGTATTGTTTTCATTTGAGTTATATAATCTTACAGGGGCTTTAATAGTAATTTTAACATCACAATTCAACGGTGCAAATTTCAAATTTCGCCTAGTAGTCTCTGATTGTAGAAAAACATTGATATTAAAATCACCCTCGCAATAGTGTGTTTTTAAAGGTGGTGCAACAGTAATTAAATTCTTCACAAAAGAATGAGAATCGTAGTTTTCTGAACTCAAAACTACAGAATAATTATTTGTAGATTTTGGCATCACTTCTTTAGTGAAAATTTTGTCTACCAATGGCATAATAACTGAGT
>JBBIUW010000288.1:0-4356 GCA_037440045.1 Sphingobacteriaceae bacterium | reverse complement strand
GCATTAACAGAGGTTGCTCCGTTGTCATCAGTTCGTCCGCTAAAAATAGTTTGTGTTTCCGAATAAAAATTTTGAGCAGGATTATCAAATGTGTACCCTTTGTACCCTTTAAATTCGGTTATAATTTGAGATAAGGATACATCAATTTTTGTTTCTAAATTTCTTCCTGGTGCTCCGTGTAACCAATTAATATAAAGATTACTGTTTAAGCTTAAATCGCTACTGTAAATTTTATCTTTTTTGTTCCCGATAGCTATCGGAACTAAGTTTATTTTTAAACGATTTGGCATAATCGTTTCAATACGAATGTTTTTAGTAAATACAGCGCCACCAACTTTTACTTTTGCTAAGTAAACTCCTGTAGGAGCAGCATTTTCGGTTTTTGTAGAGAAATTATAAAAACCATCAACATGTTTAGTTCGAGTTAATTTTTGAACTACTTGTCCTTGTGGATTTATTAATTCTAAAGATGCTGGATAATTTTCAGGATATGCTTTTGTTTTATTTTCTAGAATGAAAGATAAAAATAAACTATCTCCTGGGCGCCAAACACCTCGTTCTCCATAAATAAATCCTTTAATTCCTTTTTGAACTACATCACCATCTACTTCAAAAGAACTTAATGATAATGAATTACCATCATCTAATTTTAAGTAAGTGCGTTCTTGTCCGCGTTTTGCAATTAAAACAAATGGTTTTTGTTTTGTTTCTAAAACAGCAATACCTTCTCCGTTAGTAGTTACTTGTTTTAATTTTTGTTGTTGATAATCAAAAGCTTCAATTATAACATTACCCAATGGTTTTGTTGAAATTAAATCAGATGTGAATACGTTGATTTGTCCGTTGTTGCCACGTTTAGCAATTAAACCAATGTTTGTTGCTAAAATGTTTCTGTTTACTGACTTGTTATTATAGAAAGCTCTTGAACAAGGATTATTTCTTTCAGCATAATCGTAGTAATAGTAATCATCATAATAATCATCGTATGAGTTGTAATAATCCCAATCTTTTTCGTCTTCGTCTGATTCATTATCAACATACACATCATCTTCACCTTTTGAGCTTGTATCTCCCTGACAATTATAAGTTGAGTAATTACGATTAAAACTTAAACGAATATTATATAAAGCGCCAGGCTCAGCTTTTATTAAAGATGATAAATCAATGGAATATTTATTCCATTTGTTACGGGTTGGATTGCCATTGTTTTGTAAGGCAATTTTCTTTTTAATAATTAATTTTCCTACACGTCTTAGTTCTTGATTACCGTCTAAACTATTTACTTGTAAAAACTGTAACATGTTGTTTTCGTATATACGAGTAATACGAACATCAACAGCGTTTAAGTTAACGGCTTCAAACGGAAATATTAGTCCACTAGAGTTTGGAAGTATAACACCTTTGCCAACTAAACGAACACTTGGTTTTAAATCTTCAAAAAATAAATTGTATACAATGGCTTCTTTTAAGTTTTTTCCTTCACTGCTTTTTATAGAGTTACTAATATTTAATTCGCGGCTATCTACAAATCGTTCGTTTGTGTATATTTTAATTGAATTATTTTCGATTAAGTAAGTGAGTTTTGATTCTTTAACGGGTAGCTTTTCATTATTGTTTTCACTGTAGTCGTATTCAGATACAGTAGCGGCACCATTTGGATTTGTAATAGAAATTAATCCATCTAAGTTTTGATTAGGGTCAACTTTATCAGAGAACTGTAAAGTAACATATTGGTCGGGCTCATTATTGATAACGACATTTAACAGTGTAAAATCATTAGAATTTGGGATGGTGATTTCTTGAGTATTTTTTTCAGCTGCGCCAATAGGTTCTCCATTATATGAAATAGTTACATTTCCTTTTCCTTTAATTACATCATTGATGGTGAAATGATGAGTCGTTGAATTTTCATGTAACCATTTTATTTGTAATGAATTTGATCCTTGTGTAGCTTGTGTTGTTTTTTCTACTAATAAATTATCCGCAAAATCGGCAGTCGTTAAAGTTCCCTCGATTTGTAAATTATTTTTTTCGTCCGTTTTAAATTCATCAACGGTTATTTCCATTGCTTGTTTTAAAGTTGAAAATTCAAATTCAAATTCTTTTAAATCGTCACTTACTGTTAATACATTTCCTAAATGAAAATTAGCCTTGTATGTTTGATTACTATTTAAGCGAACAGAGGGTTTAAACTCAATTGTTTTTTTGTCAATCCAGGTTAATTTCCCTTCAATACTTGGACTAAAATCAAATAATGTATTATCTACTTCTTTTCCTTCTTTAATATCAGATGTTGTTTCTTCTTGTAAAACAATTAATATTTTACTTTCAACTGATACGTAGCCTGATGTGTATGCTGCGATGTATTCTTTGTATGCAGGATTAATATATCCTGAGTCATTTTTTGCAGATGTAGATGAATAATAAGTTAATCCACAAATAGATAATGCCGTGATAAAGAACACAGCTAAGATTGTTTTTATTGACATAGTTTGTGAGGGAAATTTTAAACAAAATTAAACAAAAAAAATGCTCAAAATCAAGGTTTCAAAAGTTTATTTTATGGTAAATAAGTATTTTTTTAAAATTCTACTAAATCGACACAATAAATAAAAATATTGCCCGTTTCTAATATATAAACCCCTAAAACAGCCTATGCATAAAACTTCTACTCTTGTTTCTACAATTTTAAAAACCACTAAAAACAAGCAACCAAAGGTAACTTTAGTTGACGAAATGGAGCCTTCTGACTCATTAATTCAGAATATCCTTAATTATTCTAAGTCTTTAACCATCAAAAAATCAAATTCAGTTGGTTTTATTGAGGTTATAGCTAGTTAATGAGATATAAAAAGCTTGTCAAAATACCAAAACGAGCTTAGGATATAAAATCTTGTCTAATAAATTTGTGTAATAGCTAGATTACCTTATTTTTGCGTCCTACATTAATTTACTGACAATGGCTCAATTTGAATTAACAATGCCCAAAATGGGTGAAAGTGTTGCGGAAGCAACGATTATTAAGTGGACTAAAAACGAAGGTGATTCAATTAAAATTGATGAAACTGTTTTAGAAATAGCGACTGATAAGGTTGACTCTGAAATCCCTTCTCCATTTGAAGGTAAATTAATTAAAAAATTATTTAACGAAAACGATGTTGTTCAGGTAGGTGCTGTTATAGCCATTATCTCATCTGACGCAGGCGCTGCTGTAGCTGAGGCCCCAAAAACAAATGCTCCAGCTCAAACAGCCGCGGCATCAACTTCTGCTCCTGTAACAACAGCTCCAGTGGCTAATGTTGATTTTTCAGGTTCTGATAAATTCTATTCTCCTTTAGTAAAAAGTATTGCTAAAGAAGAAGGTATTTCTTTAGCGGAATTAGACAATATTAAAGGAACTGGACAAGATGGAAGAGTTACTAAGGCTGATATTTTAGCCTATTTACCAAATAGAAATAAACAAGCTGCTGCAACTCCTGTTGCTGCAACTTCAACCCCAGCCGCTACTGCATCTGCTCCTAAATCAACAGTTGGAGTTCCTGATAATACAGTATTAGTTCAACGTCCTGCTGTTTCTGTAGGCGCTGGAGATGAAATTATTGAAATGGACCGTATGCGTAAAATCATTGCCGACAATATGGTAATGAGTAAACATGTGTCTCCTCATGTAACATCGTTTGTTGAGGCAGATGTAACTAATATGGTAATGTGGAGAGATAAAGTGAAGAAAGATTTTGAAAAACGTGAAGGAGAGAAAATTACTTTTACCCCATTGTTTATTGAGTGTGTAGCTAAAGCTATCAAAGATTTCCCTATGATTAACGTGTCAGTTGATCAAACAGGCACTAAAATTATCAAACGTAAAAACATTAATATTGGTATGGCAGCTGCTTTACCAACTGGTAATTTAATTGTTCCTGTTATTAAAAATGCTGATGAGAAAAATTTAGTTGGTATCACTAAAAATGTGAATGATTTAGCTACTAGAGCTCGTGCTAATAAATTGACACCAGATGAAATTCAAGGAGGTACATTTACGTTAACTAATGTTGGTGGTTTTGGTAATGTAATGGGCACACCCATTATTGCTCAGCCACAAGTAGCTATATTAGCTGTAGGGACTATTAAAAAGAAACCAGCTGTTATTGAAACTCCTCAAGGAGATGTGATTGCGATTAGACATTTCATGTTCTTGTCGTTATCATATGATCACAGAGTTGTGGATGGTTCTTTAGGAGGATCATTCTTGAGACGAGTGGCTGATTATATGGAAAATTGGGATACTACAAGAATATCATAATATCTAAATCTTTTTACTTAAAAAATCCCTCTTTTAGAGGGATTTTAAAGGTCACT
>JBBIUW010000287.1:0-4371 GCA_037440045.1 Sphingobacteriaceae bacterium | reverse complement strand
TATTGCTATTACTAACACTTATTGCATTTATTTTTACTATTGTTACAATTAGTAGAAGTAAACAACAAACAGATTCGGTTGTAGGACAAGTAACTCCATCTGTTTCTGCTTTGAAAGAATACAACTTTATTTTACAAAAATCTCAAACCTTAATTTCTAAGTGGTACTTCTTTCAATCCAATAATGATGATTTATCAAAAACTGAATTAAGAAATTTAATTAGTAAGGATTATCCTCATATTAAAGCAAAGATTGATTCTTTATCAAACGATTGGACCAAGGAAGAAAAAGCCAAAGCAAAATCAATTATCCTATTTAGTGATGGATTATTTAAGTTGTATCAAGAAGAGATTATGACTCCACTTAATTCATGGGATAGTTATCAGGACGCTAACATTAAATTTGAAGTAGCTCTACCTTTTGAAGATAGTCAGGAAAAAATTAAAATGTTGTATGCTCAATTAAACGATTTAATTACTCAAAAAGAACAAAATGCAGAGGAAACCACTCAGCAAATGTTTAAATCATTTACATTCTTAGATAATTTTGTAAAATCATTAGGTATTGGTTTATTAATTGGCGGAATACTCATTGCTATTTTCACAACACGTTCTATTACAAAACCAATCCAACAACTTAAAAAAATGTTGTTATCAATGGGATTAGGTATTTTACCAAAAGAGCGCATTAGTTACAGAACTGATGAGATTGGTGAAATGGGAATAGCTTTAAATAGTTTAGTGGAGTCGATGGAAAGCACTACCGAGTTTGCTAAACAAACTGGAAAAGGAAACTTTGACGCTTATTACAAACCATTAAGTAAAGATGATAGTTTAGGACATGCCTTATTAAAAATGCGTGACGGCTTGTCTGAAAACGAAAGAGTGTTAGAGCAAAAAGTAGTTGAGAGAACTGAAGAAGTTGTAAAACAAAAAGAAGAAATTGAGTTAAAAACCAAAGAGCTTGAAATACTATTTAAACAAGTTACAGATAGTATTCATTACGCTAAACGAATTCAAGAAGCTATTTTACCTCCTAGTAATTTAGTAAAACAAATTTTACCAGAATCGTTTGTGTTATATAAACCAAAAGATATTGTGAGTGGCGATTTTTATTGGATTGATAAGAAAAATGAATGGAGTTATTTTGCAGCCGTAGATTGTACCGGACATGGTGTACCAGGTGCATTTATGAGTATTGTAGGATATAACTTACTAAAAGATATTTTAAAAAACACAGATAGTGTTGAGCCTTCTATCATTATGGATAAAATGAATGATGGTGTGGCACATACATTACATACTAACACCGCATCTGGTAAACAAACCAAAGATGGTATGGATATGACCTTATGTGCTTTAAATTATGATACTTTAGAGCTACAGTTTTCTGGTGCATTTAATCCATTGTACATTGTTCGTGGTAATGAATTAATACAATATAAAGCAGATAAATTCCCAGTAGGGATGTTTATTGGCGAAAAACAAAACTTTACCAATCACCGCATTCAATTACAAAAAGGAGATACCATTTATATCTTCTCTGATGGATATGCAGATCAGTTTGGTGGACCTAGAGGTAAAAAATTTATGGCAGGAAATTTCCGCCAGTTATTATCAGATGTGAGTAAAATGCCTATTGAAAAACAAAAAACATTACTAAACCAAACTATAGAAGAATGGAGAGGTAATTTAGAACAAGTTGATGATATATTAATTATTGGAGTAAAAATTTAAATAAAAGCCTTTCAAACAAAACTGAAAGGCTTTTATTTTTATATACGTTAAGCTATGAAAGAAAAAGATAAACCCAGCAAAGAAACATTAGATAGCTGGCACAACGACCCAAACAACTGGAAATTTGGCTTTTTATACTTTAATCCAAAAGACAAGCGCATTTTTCCTCCAAAACGAAATGAGCGCTTTGGCTGGACAGTGAACTTTGCAAACCCTTTATCTATTTTAGCAATTATTTTAATTATTGCTGCAACAGTTTTTATTACTAAAATAAAAAAATAAAAACGCCTTAATCATCTTCGTTTTTTTTAGTGTATAATATCTTTATTCAAATAGAGACATAAATAGTCTATTATATTTTTTATATTAGACTATAATTATCTAAAACACATGTATGGCTATAAAAAAAGAATGTTCTAATGCATTTTTGGAGTACGCTCATCAAATTATGTTTGTGAAAATAAAAAGCGGTTCAACGCTGAGTATTGCAACGATGCAAGAGCAATATAACCTGCAAAAAGAAATGGTTGGTGATGATATTTATGTTGTATTGGTTGATGGAACAAGCAACTCAAATGCTGGGCCTGGCGTAAGAGAAATGATGGCTAATTTTAACCCACCAAATAGATTAGCAACTGCTGCTATTATTACCAATAATAATGTAGCTGTAAATATAATTGCCAATTTTTATTTGAGAGTAAACCGACCAAAAATAAAAACCAAACTTTTTAATTATAAAGAAGAAGCTTTAAAGTGGCTACAAGGTATACTGCAAAAAAGCGTTCAAAAAGTGATGTAAGTTGTAATTACTGAAACAAAAAATCTCAGTAGAATATATCTGACTAATTTAGAGCAACTCACCAACAATAATTCAATAATTCTCTTTACAAATGATTAGTGTTCTCCTTGTAGTTTTATAAACTACAGAAAGAATTTAGTATATTTACTATACAACTAGTGCATAATAATATGCTAAACCCAAAAGAAATACATGAAGTGTTGAGCCAAACCCTACCTCAGCAAAACGATTTCTATAAATCAACTTATGCAGAAGAACTGTTAGAATTATTACACTTTGGTATCAATACTAAACTTGCATTACTAGATTTAATATTAAAACACAGAGAAGAAGTTTTAATCCTAGACTCCGAACCTCTGTCAGATAAAGAAATATTTTTTTTTACCGAAGAGTACGGTGCAGAATATGTAAATACAAGAATAAAACATAAGTATTGGTATGCATACCCTGCCTTATTACGTTTAATACTCGAACTGGAGTTTGGTAATGAGTATGTCTTATATCTCGAATCAAAAGAACACTTAAATTAAAATACACTACCCTTATATGCCCATCAAAAAAGGCGAACCTAATTAAGTTCGCCTTTTTTATTTCTCTTCACAATTAAAAATTAAGCTTTCAAATAACTCATGATTTTTTCTACACTCGCTTTCGCATCACCATACAACATCTCTGAGTTTGGCTTGTAAAACAACGGATTATCTTCTCCAGAGTAACCAGCACTCATAGATCGTTTCATAATAATTACTTTTTCTGCTTTCCATGCTTCAATTACAGGCATACCATAAATAGAACTTGCTGGATCATCTTGTGCACTTGGGTTCACAACATCGTTGGCACCAATTACCATGACTACATCTGTATCAGGCATGTCATCATTAATCTCATCCATTTCCAATACAATATCATAAGGCACATTAGCTTCTGCTAATAATACATTCATATGTCCTGGCAAACGTCCAGCCACTGGGTGAATCGCAAAACGTACATTTTTTCCTGCCTTACGTAAAGTTTGTACCATTTCATAAATTGGATATTGTGCTTTAGCAACCGCCATACCATAACCAGGTACAATAACCACCGATTTTGCTTCTTTTAATAAAGCTGCAACTTCTTCGTGGTTTAATGATGTTACTTCACCTTCAATCGCTTTTTTCTCACCACCATTACCTGATCCTCCTCCACTCGCAAAAATAACTGAGAAGAAAGGACGGTTCATAGCATGACACATGTGCATTGATAAGATAGCACCTGAACTACCAACTAATGCTCCTGTTACAATTAATAAATCGTTCCCTAACATAAAGCCCGCTGCTGATGCAGCCCAACCAGAGTATGAGTTCAACATAGATACTACTACAGGCATGTCTCCTCCACCAATAGCCATAACTAATACAACTCCTATAAACGAAGCAATTGCCGTCATAATAATTAAATACAACATACCATCAGTGCCATCTGCTTTGCAAAAGAAAACTCCTAATACAGTACAAATTAAAAGTAATACTAAATTCATCGTTTGTAATCCTGCAAAACTCCAAGGCTTAGAAGGTACTTTACCATCTAATTTTCCCCATGCGATAATAGAACCCGTAAATGTAATGGCACCAATAAAAATACCAATGAACACCTCAACTAAGTGTATCATGTGCTCAGCACCAACTAACTCATGAGATTTAGGATCTAAGTAAGAACCAAAACCAACTAACACTGCTGCTAAACCCACAAAGCTGTGTAAGATAGCCACTAACTGAGGCATAGCAGTCATTTCAACTTTACGAGCTAATAATAAACCAATTACAGATGCCACAGCAATAGCTGCAATAATATATACAT
>JBBIUW010000286.1:0-4374 GCA_037440045.1 Sphingobacteriaceae bacterium | reverse complement strand
CCCCTAATTGTTACCGTTGCCTGGGAACCTTCTCTGTATCTGCCCAAAATAATTAACTGAGAACCTTTAAAAAGATCGGGAAGTTCTTTGGGATATACATCAGAAACAGTTACACCATCATAATTAATTGAAATATCTGTCATAACAGGAATATTAATTTTTCCGAAAAGACGATTGCCGAAATTAGCCGCAAAATAAATTTATTGCTTTATTTAATTTGTGTTTACCTCATCATAATTTCTTTTTTTCTTTTTATAGCTATCTTTTTTTCAAATAATATTTTTTCTTCATCAAAATACCAAGGGTTAATTCTATCTAACAATGCAATAATAACTCCACTGGCAATTCCTGCAAAACTCCAAGTGCTATAGCTTAAGGCAATACCTGAAGTGTGTTCTTCTTTACGTTCATTTCTTAGTATATAAGGAGTAATAGGTATTTGCATAAAAGTGAATGATGCTCCCCATAATAAAAGCGAAACATAAATAAGATTGGTTAGCTGCAAATTGACACAAAGAACAATACATAAACCAAACAGTGGTACAAATAAAGAAGACATGACGAAAAACGGCTTCATCACTCTTCCTTTTATGATATTTCCGATGGGTAATGCTAATGCAAAAACTCCTAAAAATCTAAATGTAATAAACAATGCAATTTCTTCTTCGGAATAACCTTTTCTATCCATATATAATGGGAGAATTAGCATGAAGGTGGCATTTACTAATTGTATAAAAAATTCAGCAACTATCACATTCATGATAGCTGGTTTTAATTTTTTATAATCTTTAATAAACGCGAACATAAGATTTAGATTAATTTTTTAACCACATAGGCACATAGTTATACTTTTTGTATAGGTTGACAAAAGACGCTTTGCTATGAACATAGCTCACTATGTGTAAAAACATGTTTTCTATATTATTCTTTTTCAAAATACAATTGTCTATAATTCTATGTGGTTAATAATTTTTAATAACGCTAAGGTTAATAAGCTTTATAAGTACTGAGAAACGATGTCTAAATAGGCTTTGATTTTTTCTATGTCTGTTGGTTCAAATGTTTCAAAATCGCCTTGATGGTTAAACCAGGTTAATTGTCGTTTTGCATATCTACGGCTATTTTGCTTAATTAAATTAACTGCCTCTTCGAGTGAACATTTGCAATCTATGAAATCAAATAACTCTTTGTATCCAACGGTGTTCAATGCATTCAACTGTTTGTATGGATAAAGTGATTTTACTTCGTCCAATAACCCATTTTGCATCATGGTATCAACACGCTTATTAATTCGAGCATATAAAGCTTCTCGCTCAGTATTAATTAAAATATGAATGGTATTAAATGAGCGCTGTTTCTTTTCTTTAGTTCTGAAGCTAGAGTAGGGCTTTTGAGTATGAATACAAACTTCTAAAGCACGCATAATGCGTTGAGGATTATTTAAATCAACCTGGTTGTAATACACTTCGTCCAGCTGTTTCAGCTTTTCCTGAAGGTAAGTCAACCCTTTTTCTTCATAATCTTTTATTAATTGCTCTCTTATAGGCGAAGGTATTTCTTCAAATTCATCTACGCCATTTAGTATCGCGTTAATGTATAATCCCGAACCTCCAACTAAAATTAAATAGTCGTTGGTTTTAAATAATGATTCAATACATTCAATAGCCTCTCGTTCAAATTGTCCTACATTATATACATCGTGAATGCTAATGTTATTAATAAAATAATGCGGAATATCTTGCATTTCTTCAGTAGTAGGCTTAGCCGTACCAATACTCATTTCTTTGAAAAATTGGCGAGAATCGGCAGAAATTACAGGGCAGTTATAAAACTTTGCTAATTCAATAGACAGGGCTGTTTTACCAACGGCTGTTGGTCCGGCAATAACTATGAGGTTCTTTTTCAAATTAAAAACTAAATTCTATTTTACTGTCAGGGTTAGTGACTTTACTGCTTTTTTTATTTCCGTTTACTTCTGCATGAACAATGTTTACCTGAGATGGTAAATAATCGTACAATAATTTTGTATTAATTAAAAGAGTTTTGGGTGCTGTTATTTTTTTTATTTCCAGGTATGCCCAAATAGATTCGTCTTCTCTCTCGTATCCAACAAATTGAAGAAATTGAGGTTTTGAATTAACAGAAATAGAAAATCGTTGCTTGATATATTTAAATATTATAGAATCTATTTCAGCTTTATTTTTGGGATTTAAAACATCAATTTTTTTATGATTTAATTTATCTAAAGCATCTTCTATATCGTTGGTAAAAAAACGGGTGCTTATTTGAAGAGATTTTTGCTGCGCATTATGCTTAATATCAACAACACTTATGTAATAAGGGTGTTTTAAATGATAGAACGATGAAACTAAAAGTAAGATTAGCCCAAAAAACAAGTATTTTGCCGCAGGTGTAATACTTTTAAATGCTGAAGTTCTATTTTTTAAATTTAACACAGGCAAAAATAACAATTTTAAATGAACGATTTTTGGATTTGGTTTAGCACTGGTTTTCAGCATATTTTAGACTGGAACGGCTACGACCATATCTTATATATAGTAGCCTTATGTGTTTTATTTTCTGTTAAAGATTGGAAAAAATTACTGGTTTTAATTACTGCATTTACCATTGGACATTCTTTAACTCTAATATTAAGTTCATTTAATATTATTGAGGTTAAACAAGCATTTATAGAAGTAATGATTCCCTTAACGATTATGAGTACGTGTATCGTTAATATCATATATCGTAAGAAATTAGAAATTTCAGAAACTAAAATTAATTATTCTCTAAATTACGCGCTTGCATTGGTTTTTGGATTTGTTCACGGTATGGGTTTTTCCTATTTGTTAAAATCAATGCTGGGCAAGGAAGAAAATATTACATTCCCTTTACTGTCTTTTAATTTAGGATTGGAATTAGGACAGATAATTATAGTTGTTTCAATGCTCTTAGTTTCTGTTTTTTTAGCTAGATTTACCAGAATCAAAAAAAGTGATGTGCTGTTTATTATCTCCTCATTTGTGTTATTGATTTCAACTTTATTATTTATTCAAAGATTAAAAAGCATATAAAATGAATCGATTTTTAAAATTAACCTCGGTTGTTTGTATTTCAGTGTCAGCTGTTGTTGCTCAAAACATCAAAAATAATCCTATGTCAAATCATGGTAATAAATTTGAACAACTAGGAACAATTTTACCTACTCCAAACGAGCAAAGAACAGCATCGGGAGCACCAGGGGCTAAGTATTGGCAACAAAAAGCTGATTATAATATTGAAGCAACTTTAGATGAAAAGAATTTAATGTTAATAGGAAAAGAAGTAGTGACTTATCACAACTATTCTCCGGATAAATTAGATTATTTATGGTTGCAATTAGATGAGAATCAACATAACCCCACAAATGATGCAAACTTTTTTGATAGCAACAAAATGGGAGCTCCTTATGATGAGGGTGCAGCTAAATCTTTAGATGTAAACGAACGATTAAAAGGTTTAGGGGATCAAATTTTATCGGTGACAGATGAATTAGGAAAGCCTTTGAAATATACCATTAATCAAACAATGATGCGTATAGATTTACCAAAACCATTAGCTCCAAACTCAAAAATAAAGTTTATAGTAAAATGGCAATATAAAATGGGTAACCGAATGGAAATTGGTGGACGTGGAGGTTACGAATATTTTAAAGAAGATGGCAACTATTTATTTACGATGACACAATGGTATCCACGTATGTGTGTGTATAGTGATTTTCAAGGATGGCAAAACAAACAATTTACTGGTCGTGGAGAATTTGCTTTAGCATTTGGTAACTACACCGTGAAAATGACGGTACCAGCAGATCATATTGTTTGTTCTACAGGTGAATGTCAAAATTATGCTCAGATATTAACGCCAAATCAAATGGCTCGTTGGACAAAAGCAAATGCTAATTATAGTGATGTTACTGAAATAGTAACTTTAGATGAATGTACTGCCGCAGAAAAAAATAAAGCTACAGGTACTAAAACTTGGATTTTTAAAGCTGACAGCGTGAGAGATTTTGCTTGGGGTTCTTCTCGTAAATTTATGTGGGATGCGATGCCAATTAAAGTTGATGGAAAAAAAGTAATGTGTATGAGTTTTTATGGTAAAGAGGCTCATGGTTTATACAGAAAATATTCTACTAAAACAGTAGCACATACGATTAAAACGTATTCAAAATTTACAATCCCATACACTTATCCTGTTGCTCAAAGTATTGAAGCTTCTAATGGAATGGAGTATCCAATGATTTGCTTTAATTTTGGTAGAACAGAAAAAGATGCTACGTATACTGAAGGAACAAAGTATGGTATGTTAGGAGTAATCATTCACGAAGTAGGGCAT
>JBBIUW010000285.1:0-4378 GCA_037440045.1 Sphingobacteriaceae bacterium | reverse complement strand
CTCAGATCCCCTACTGATCGTCGCCTTGGTGAGCCGTTACCTCACCAACTAGCTAATCAGACGCATACCCATCTATAACCGCCGTAGCTTTCAAAATCAAATGATGCCATTCAATTTATTACGGGGTATTAATCTCTCTTTCGAAAGGCTATCCCCCTGTTATAGGTAGGTTGTATACGTGTTACGCACCCGTGCGCCGGTCGCCACCAAATATTGCTACTCGTGCTGCCCCTCGACTTGCATGTATTAAGCCTGCCGCTAGCGTTCATCCTGAGCCAGGATCAAACTCTCCATTGTAAAAGTAATTTGATCTTAGATATTCATATCTAGAAATGTCTGTTCAGGGTCTAGCATGTATTTTAATATCTCTTACATCACTGCTCGAGATAATTCAGATGTACTCTCTTTTTTTATTAGAGTTACCTGCTACATTTTTTGGTTTCAATCTTTTCAAAGAACTCGATCAGTTTTACCCGACCTAATATTTTTTAAAACTACTCCGCTATTCCTAGCCTTTCATCTTCAAATCTCTTAATGAACGTCCGCCTTTCGTTTGCGGGTTGCAAAAGTATAAACTCTTTTCCTAACCACCAAATTTATTTTCAACTTTTTTTATCTTTTTTGAAAATATTTTCTCTTTTCTCCTATTTCCTACTTCGCTTATCAAATAACGGGCTGCAAATTTACAAACTTTTTATTTATTGGCAAGAAAAAAATGAAAAAAATCGACTATTGCGTAACTTTTACCTCTAAAATGGTGGAATCGTTATATGTAACGTCTGCTACACCGTCTAAACCACCTATATCCATACCATTTACTACTGTTTTATTTATTGTTGGGAATTTATAACTGTATCCTAATAATCTAGCAACCACTACAGATAACTTAAAATGAGTGAACATTGGATTACTACTATTAATCCAATCACAAATTGTATCTGTAGGATTATTGTACGTTGTATATATCAAAGGTACTGATAATACAGGCTTTCTAAACATATTGTGTCCAAAATTATCTTCTTCTCCAACCAACTCTCCATGATCTGAAACAAAAAACACATACGTTGGTTTCCTTACATTATGAGCTATATAAGATAAAAGTTGTGATAATATATAGTCTGTATAACGAACCGAATTATCGTAGTGAGCAGTTTGAGGAAATCGATACTTATCTTCTTTAAAAACATTATACGTACTAGGGTATCTTTCTTTATACTCCTCATGTGAACCATACATTTGCATTGTTACAAATTTTTTAGAGTTCCCTTGTAAAGCCTTAATTAATTGAGGTAACAAAACACTGTCTAGTGAAAAATCTGAACTAGAAAGCAATGGATTATGTATGGAAGCTGCCGAAAAATAATCAATGTAAGTTTTATCCATTTGACCTATATACGACGAAGAACCCGTTAAGCTTTGACTAGTGATAAAAGAAGTTTCATAATTATTTTGTTTAGCAAGCTTAAATAAAAAATGATTGCCTTGTTGTATTTGATTAAACTGCCTAGCAGAATCTAATAAATTAAAAAATGATAGAAGTGAAACATCTGTGCATGTAGCTGCAGAAATGCACCTTTTCTTATTGATTTGATTGAGAGAGAACAAACTATCGAGCTTAGGTGTTGTTGGGTTCGAATAGCCAAACAAACTCATATGTTTATAGGTTAAACTTTCTCCAAAAATCAAAATAATATCCGCATTTGAATCATTAATTTTTTGAGGTATTGGGCCAACATACCCGCCAAAATTTTCATCAAATAATTTTGCAGGAAGATACTTACCACAAAAACCTCCTATGCATTCTAACCCAGATCTAGCAAGGTTTTGATTAGGTTTGGGCGCTTTATTTACAACTTGTTCTATAGAGGCATTATAACTTAAAACAAATAAAGCAACTATAGGTAAAAGCCAAACATAAGAGATTTTATACATCAAATGATTGATTTTATGTATTACAAAACCTAGAACAAATAATGAGATTACAATTACTACTAATGGAATTAAAAACATAGATAAAGTACTGCCTCCTATACCTTGTGTAACCTCTGTAAAATCAGTAAAAAATTTAAAAATTTCAGATGGTAAAATAGGATTGCCATAATATATCCAATGCAGTATTTCGGTTAAAAATAACATTAACAAAAAAGTAAAATACGTGATGAGTGCCCACTTTCTTTTAATGAATGTGCCAATTAAAATAAGCATAAACACAATATAAAAATCATCGGTAAAAACCGAGTTTTTGAAAGAAAAATCTGTATAAACACTATTAATTACAACTAAAACAAGTGTAATTGAAATGGCAATAAAAAAATTAAACTTTAAATATTTTAATAGTTCTTTCAAATTAGTAAGTTATTGTTGTGCTTTTTTGTAGAGGAAAAAGGCTACAAATGAAAATACAAAATTAGGAATCCAAACGGCTAATAATGGTTGTGCTAAACCCGATGTAGCAAAGGTTGTAGATACATGCATAAATAAAATATACACACAACTTAATACTAAACCAAGTGCTATGTGCAACCCAACTCCTCCTCTTATTTTTCTGGAGGAAATAGATACTCCAATAATTGTAAGAATAAATGTGGCAAAAGGGAAAGCTGTTCGCTTATACATTTCCACTTCAAAAAATTCGATTCGACTTGAGCCCTTAATTTTTTCGCGTATAATAAACTCTTTTAATTCAAAATAATTGAGTACTTCAAATCTACTTTGAAGACGTATCATGTCTTTTGGAGAAAAATCTATCTTAATTTTTTTTGACGGTGTAAACTTATGCTGTTCTTTGTAAACAAACTTAGGAGTTGTTGATTTACCAGAATCAATTACTGCGTAAATTAATTCTCTTTCAAACACATTCGTTAAATCCCATGAAGCATCAACACTATCCCACTTCATACTTTCGGCTTTTAAAATTCCAGTTTGCCTGTTATTAGTGATTTTTTCAATTGAAACCTCATTAGCTGAATTAGAAAAATTATCATAGCTAGACATGTATAATGTCATTCCAAGAGCTATTTGTTTATGAATATTTCGTTCGTTAGTATTATAATTTTCATTAATGTATTTGTCCTCAAAAGCAATTCGAATTTTATTTGAACGTGGTATAATAAAATGATTTAACACAAGCGACATAATAGTGATTAACCCCGCGCCAATCATATAAGGCCTAAGTATCCGTTTAAAGCTCGTGCCGCTTGATAAAATTGCCACAAACTCCGTTTTGTAAGCCATTTTTGAGGTGAATAATATTACAGCAATAAATGTGAAAAGCGGGCTAAATAAATTCCCGTAATATGGTATAAAATTAAGATAATGATCAAGTATAATTTCTTTCAGAGGTATTTTTTCAGAAATGAAATTCGACAACTTTTCAGAAATATCAAACACGATAAAAATGCATAGCATCAGAGATATAGAAAAGAAAAAAGTTCCTATAAATCTTTTGAGTATGTATTTATCCAGTATTTTAAGCATTACAAACGTTGTGCTAATTGTTTTACCATTTTGTTTTTCCAATCATAAAATGTACCATCTATAATTCTATTTCTAGCTTCAGTAACCAGCCATAAATAGAAAGCTAAATTGTGTATACTAGCTATTTGCGCACCCAAAAATTCATTACAATGAACCAAATGACGTAAATAAGCCTTAGAATATTCTCTATCTACATAACTAGTTCCATTTTCATCTAAAACCGAAAAATCATTTTTCCATTTTTCATTTTTAATATTGATAATCCCATTTTGAGTAAATAACAAGCCGTGTCGTGCATTACGAGTAGGCATTACGCAATCAAACATATCTACACCTAAAGCAATTCCTTCTAAAATATTTACTGGTGTACCAACTCCCATCAAATAACGTGGTTTATCTGCTGGCAATATATTACAAACCAACTCTGTCATTTCATACATGTCTTCTGCTGGTTCGCCAACTGATAACCCACCAATTGCATTTCCTTCTGCGTTTTTTGAAGCAATATATTCTGCAGATTGCACACGTAAATCCTTGTAAACAGAGCCTTGAACAATTGGAAACAAAGCTTGTGAATATCCATACTTTGGTTCTGTTTCGTTAAAACGGTTGATGCATCTGTCTAACCAACGATGAGTTAATCCTAATGAGTTTTTAGCATATTTATAATCACAAGGATATGGCGTACATTCATCAAAAGCCATCATAATATCTGCTCCAATGGTTCTTTCAATATCCATCACACTTTCTGGAGTAAATAAATGTTTACTTCCATCGATGTGTGATTTAAATGTTGCTCCTTCTTCTGTTAACTTACGAGAATTGGATAACGAAAAAACTTGGTATCCACCACTATCGGTTAAAATTGGCCTATCCCAACCATTAAATTTATGAAGACCCC
>JBBIUW010000284.1:0-4384 GCA_037440045.1 Sphingobacteriaceae bacterium | reverse complement strand
AAAACACCTTTTTCAATGATTGGTCCAAACATCCATAAAGCATACATATTAAATGCTAAATGAATATAATCGCCATGCAAAAATGCATGAGATAAAAAACGATAATGCTGATTAAAATGTTTAATAGAATATGGATGAAAAATATACTTGTATTTTATCTCTGGATTATTCATCGCATAAATAGAAAAACCAACAGTTAACGCAAGTATAGCAAGTGTAATCATAAACTAGTTTTGTGGATGTAAAAATACTGAATTAAACACAATAAAAAAGGTTGCCTTTGGCAACCTTCATAATAGTTATTAAATAAGGCTATTTAATAGCGTTATTTAACTCTTCAACAGAAGACTCAAATTGAAAAGCATCATTTAGCATAAAGTAATTATTTTTATCTACACACCTATCGTGCGCTAGTTTAGCCACTTCTAATCTATTGGCTTCAAAACTAAACAATAACATCACTTGCTTTATTTGTTCAGTACTTAAGCAATTGCTTTTTAATATTTGTTTAACTGTTGTTAATCGAGTGTCTTCAAATGATTGCTTCGTAATAGTTTGTTTTGCAGCAGAAAAACTAGAACTGCTCATTGCATAAGCAGCATCACAATTTGATGAGTTCGTATTATTTTGAACAGATGAAGTATTACTGTAATTATTTATATTACTATTTGATGACGTTGTAGTAGTTGTAGTGGTATATGACGTTGAAGTTGTTGTAGAATTAATATTTGGATCGTTAATGTTTACATTCATATTCACTCCCATACCTCCCATATTAACAGATACATTTGTATTAGCACCATTAGTTCCTACAGAAGAATTTACATTTCCACCATTTATTACAGTTGTTTCTTGAGTTACAGTTGTTGTAGAAATCTCAGGCATTGGATTTACATTGTAATGAAATACTTGAACATTTTGAGGAACTGGAGCTGCTTGAGCAATTGGAACCTGACTAAAAAATCTTAATACATTAACTTGTTTATTGTTTTTTTTGATTTTATAAGTCACTTCTAAAGGACCTTTTGTTTCCACATCTGTTACTTGCAAATATTTTTTTTCGAGGATAGGTTGCTTAGGATCTTCAAAAATAATTTTAGCCGAGTAATAGGGTTGAGTTAAATCAACTACTTTAACATTTGTTACAGCTACTTCGTTTTGACGAATACCGTTTAGTATTAAATAAAATTTCAATCCATCTTCCGAAAAAACAATGAGATTAGATGTGTTTTGAGCAAAAGTTGTAATAGATAAAAGTGCAAACGAAAATAAGATGTAGATTTTTTTCATAGTTTATAAATTTAAGATTAACAGAACCAAAGTAACCAATTAAAGTGCCAAAGATAGACGAGATAAATTAAAACTATTAAAATGTGTTAATTTTATTTTATAAGATTAACACTCCATGCCTCTGGTTTAGCATCAAACAATATTTTGGTTTTTGCCCAAACACCTTCAAACAATTCTGATTGACGATATACTTCAAGGTATTTAGGATCTTCCCATATACTTAATGTAAAAAAAACACATGGATTTGCGATATCTTGCAATAGTTCAACATGCTGACAGCCTTCCATAGCTCCAATTAAATCTTTACTGGCATTAAAAATATCTTTAAACCTTTCAATGTTTTCTGGTTTAAATGTCATTTTCACAAATCTCTTAATCATATATTTCAACTATAATTCTGTCTATTTTATATTTAGTTAATACCGTTTTTTTAACCGCAACTTTATTTGCTGATTGACCCAATTTCTAACAAATCCATTGAGTTAAAGAAGCAAACCACATCTCCAATTTTAACATCATCATACGTGTTGTGTATTTTAGTAATATTTTGTGATGGTAAAGCTATTGAAAATCGTTTATTACCAACTTGTTTTTCAAACTCTTGTTTAGTAATGGTTGTAATCAAATTACCAAAATCATCTTCGTACAATACCATACCTTGTAAATTACTTGGAGTTGAAAAACTTTCAAATGCATATAATTTACAGAAGTCTTGAGTTTCGGAACAAAATTCTTCCAATGGAACTTTATTAACTAATTTATTAGCAATTTCGGCAAATATGTCACGTAAATAAAACGAATGTTGTTTTTCACTATCAAAGTATAATTGATAAACGGGTTCATTAAATGTTTTATCAATTAATGTTAGCACTCCATTATCAGGACAAATAATGTATTGATTATGATATTTAGCTAATAAATAACGCGTATTATCAATCGACAAATTTTTAATTGTATCCGTAGAATTTAAAAATTTAATCGCAAATAAGTGAATGGTTCCTTCTGGGAAATAAGGCAAAGCGCTTCTTAAAGCAAATGCCCCTTCGTTATGGGCATGAGGATTCACATCACAAGCTAGGTCAACAATTTTAGCATTAGGTTGTTTGCTATACAAAATCCCCTTTACCATTGCCAAGTATGGGTCTCGATAACCCAAATCTGTAGTAATGGTAATAATTGACATATTGAAAACTTTATTTAATTTACTCAAAAGTAAATAATAAATTAGGCTAACTTTTTACTTTAAAAAGTATTTGATTAACACGATTATTAACATAAATTTTTGAACCTTGATTGAAAAAATAATTACACTAGATAGCGTTGAACCTGTTGAAATATATGGTGTAAACGACGTGAAACTCAACGTAATAAAAAAATATTTCCCGAAACTTAAAATTATTGCTCGCGGTTATTCTATCAAAGCATTAGGCGATGAATCTGAAATTTCATTCTTCGAAAAAAAGCTTTCGATGATGGTAGATTATTACCATAAAAACGGGTTATTAACAGATACTGTTATTGAACGATTACTTGGACAAACAGGCGATAATTTATTGCTGGCTAAAGAAGAAGCTACGGGTTCGGATATTATTGTATTTGGAAATAATGGATTGGTAGTAAAGGCACGAACAGATAATCAACGAAAAATGATGCAATCTGTTGGTAAAAGTGACATGTTGTTTGCCGTTGGACCTGCGGGAACAGGAAAAACATACACCGCTGTTGCATTAGCAGTGCGAGCTTTAAAAAACAAAGAAGTAAAACGTATTATTTTAACTCGTCCGGCTGTAGAAGCTGGAGAAAATTTGGGTTTTTTACCAGGAGATTTAAAAGAAAAATTAGATCCTTACATGCAACCATTGTATGATGCTTTGTATGACATGGTGCCCTTAGATAAATTAAATCAATACATTGAAGCTAAAATTATTCAAATTGCCCCATTAGCATTTATGAGAGGGCGCACACTTGATAACGCATTTGTAATTTTAGATGAAGCTCAAAACACTACTGAAAGTCAAATGAAAATGTTTTTAACCCGTATGGGTGCTAATGCTAAGTTTATTATTACTGGCGATATGACTCAGATTGATTTGCCTAGAAATCAAACATCAGGTTTAGCACAAGCGGTTAGATTACTAAAGAAAACTGATGGTATTGATATTGTTGAACTCACTACAGTAGATGTTATCAGACACCGTTTAGTAAAAGCAATTATTGAGAAATACGAAGAAGATACGATTAAAAAGTAAGATTTAAGAAGTACGAATTAAGATTTATTTTATGAAAGTAAGCGAAGCGCAAAAACAAGTTGATAATTGGATTAAAGAATATGGAGTTCGCTATTTTAGTGAATTAACCAATATGGCTATGTTAACTGAAGAAGTTGGCGAAGTAGCTAGAATAATTGCTCGTCGTTATGGAGAACAAAGCGAAAAAAAATCCGACAAGAATAAGGACTTGGGTGATGAATTAGCTGATGTGATGTTTGTATTAATTTGTTTGGCCAACCAAACTGGCATAGATTTGGAAGAGGCTTTAAAAAAGAATCTTGATAAAAAAACAAAACGAGATTCAGAAAGACATCATAATAACGACAAATTAAAATAATACTTTGCTTAAGCATTTTCTCATAATTACCTTTTCATTTCTATGTTTGAATCTATTTTCCCAAAATAGCTTAATTGGTATTGATGAACAAAATAAAGATATTGGCACTCAGGAAAACATTTATAAAGTAAAAGCAGATTATATCATACAAAATAATCAAGCTAAAAATTTATATTTATTAAGAGCTGATGCTTTAAAAGGCATGACAATTCATGCTTCAAAAAAAACGATTAAACCAGGAGATACGTCCCTTATCGTCATTGAATTTATTCCTCAAAACACAGGAAAATTTAATGAAACTATTAGCTTGGTAACTAGCGCTGATGGAACCCCTTTTAAAATGTCTCTTTCTGGAAATATCAAATCCATAAAAACAGATGATAAAACAGCTTGTTTTTATTTTAAGAGACCAAACAATACTGGAGTAAAAACCAGTGAACCTATTGTTGTAACAGAATCTTCAAAACCCAGAGATACTTCTAATAAA
>JBBIUW010000283.1:0-4402 GCA_037440045.1 Sphingobacteriaceae bacterium | reverse complement strand
ATGACCACAGGATTTTGGACAAACTACTAATAACATTAATATGGTAGTACAGCAAGCGGACTTGCTTTGAAATTTAAAATTTAGGAAAAAATATTATAAGATAGTTTTTTTATAAAAACTTACCCGAAGTCTTCATTACTATAATATAACTTATAGTATTTCAAGCCTTTATCTTCATCATATCCTTTTTCAACAAAATCATGCCTTCCATGAACATATATATGAAAATTTTTATCCAATTTAACAACACTTTTCATGAATTTTTGATTTTTCTTTACGGCAGTTGGGGATATTTCAAAGTCATCAATAGCTGTTAAATCCATTTTATCATTATATGTTTGTCTGTATTCTCTAAATGCTTCTTTTATTTCTGGTTGAGGAAGAATTTCTCGTTCAAATTCATTGATGTTGAATTTATCTTTTTCTTTAAAGAAGCTTGTACTTTTATTAAGCATCATCATTTGATCTTGCTTTGTAACATTATTGTTTTCAGTTAATACTTCTTCGCAAAAACCTTTACATGTTTCAATAAAATTAGAGGTATGGAAATAAGCATTTTCTTTCATTTTTGTATTTAAAAAATCCTCAACCCAATAAAATGCACAATCTGCTATTTTGTTATTTGTATCTACTATACTTATTTTATATCCTTTTTCTGATTCTGTATTAAAAATTAAACAACCTTTATCTAACTTATTAATATTAATGCCATTATCACATTCAATATCAAAGTTATCCATATGCTGAAACACTTTTAAATACGTGTCTTTGTTTTCAGTTTTAAATAACCCAATAGCATCGCAAATAACACCATCAATATTACAATCTTTGAAATAACAAGTGTAAAATTCGCCACCTTTAATTTTCGGATGCATCGATTGATTATATAGATGTTCTGCAAAATGTTTGCTGCACTCAATAAAGTTATTTTGAGAAGAAAAAATGTCAGCAGCATAACTTTTCACATCATGATAATGCATTTCATTCTTTGATTTAAATTGATAATATATATCTGTTTTAAAAGGAGAGGTTAAATACCTCATTACAGTGTCTTTTAAAAAATCATCACTTATTACTATTTGTTTTTCACTAAGTGTTAGTTCTTCTCCTAAACCTTTATTACCAACATAATGTATCACAAAATGTGTTAATTCCGAACGCGTAAAATCAATCATGGCACAAAATCTGTTTTAAATTTGAAGCGTAAATGTAACTTTTTACAATTGGCTTCAATTAACAAACTTTAAACAAAAAAATAATGTTACTAACGGAGATTATCCGTTATAATATTTATCATTACTCTCAAAATTTACCCTTAAATTTGTTTACTATGCAACATAAATTCATAAAACCCACTCTTTTAATTTTAGTTATAAGTCTAAGCTCATTTACTTTTTTTCAATTCGAAAAAAATCAAATTGTTCAAGATTTATTAATGTCTGTTTTAAACCAAGCACATTATAATCCCTTAAAGGTTGATGATGAGTTTAGTGAAAAAGCATTTAACCTTTATTTAAAAAGAATGGACATAAGTAAAAAGTTTCTTTTGCAATCTGATGTTGATGCTTTAAGTAAATATAAAAAGAGTATTGATGATGAAATTAATAACGGAACATTTGAATTTTATAAACTATCAGCAGATATCATTAAATCTAGAATTGAAGAAAAAGAGTCATGGGCAAAAGAAATTTTGTCAAAACCATTTGACTATACAATTGATGAGGAATATGAAACAGATGGGGAAAAAGCAAAATACTCTGTTAATGAAGTAGCTTTAAAAAATGAGTGGAGAAAAATGTTGAAATACCAAACAATTTCTCGTTTAGATGAAATGCTGACAGGACAAGAAAAAGCGAAAGCTAAAAAAGATTCTGTATTCACAGAAAAAACATTTGATAGTTTAGAAGTTGATGCGCGTAGAAAAACTTTAAAAGCTAATATTGATTGGTTTAAACGCTTAAATAAAATCACAACAAAAGATAGATTTTCAACATACATCAATACTATTACAGGATTATACGATCCTCATACTGAATATTTTGCTCCCAAAGAGAAAAAGAAATTTGATCAAAGTATGAGTGGTCAATTTGAAGGAATTGGTGCACGTCTTCAATCAAAAGATGGTATTTTAAAAGTGTCTGAAATTATTGTTGGCTCTCCCTCTTTCAAGCAAGGCGAATTAAAAGCAGGGGATGAAATTCATAAAGTTGCTCAAGGTGCAGCCGAACCAAAAGATATTACGGATATGGATATGGATGACGCCATTGATTTGATTAAAGGTAAAAAAGGAACAGAAGTAAGATTAACAGTAAAAAAACCTGATGGATCTTTTAAAGTAATTCCAATTATCCGAGACGTGATAGAGATGGATGAAACGTATGCAAAATCAGCAATTTTAAATAATAAAAAGAAAATTGGATACATTTATTTACCAATGTTTTATGCTGACTTTACTCGTAATGGAGCTCACCGTTGTGCTGCTGATATGAAAAAGGAGTTAATAAAATTAAAAGATCAAGGAGTTGAAGGTGTTATTATTGATTTAAGAGATAATGGAGGTGGATCATTACAAGAAGTAGTTGAAATGGCAGGATTATTTATTCCTAAAGGTCCTGTAGTACAAGTAAAAGATAAAGCTGGTAAAGTATATGTGATGGAAGATAAAAATTCGGATGTTACATGGGATGGACCATTAGCTATTATGGTTAACCATGGTAGTGCATCAGCATCAGAAATTCTTGCAGCTGCCATACAAGATTATAAACGCGGAGTGATTATTGGAACTCAAAGTTTCGGAAAAGGAACAGTTCAATCTTTTTATAATCTTGACCAGTATTTATTACCTCAATTTGATACAATTAGACCATTAGGAGAAGTGAAAATTACAAACCAAAAGTTTTATAGAATTAATGGAGGAGCTACTCAATTAAAAGGAGTTATACCTGATGTAGTTTTACCTGATCCATACGCATTTATAGAGGTTGGAGAAAAAGAATTGGATTATCCTATGCCGTGGGATGAAATAACAAAAGCTAGTTATGAAGAGTTTAAAACTATTGATTATGCTAAAGTAAAAAAAGGTAATACTGAAAGGATAAAAACAAGCTCAGCATTTAAATTAATTGAAACTCAATCAAAAGAATTAAAAGCAAAGAAAGACGATACAAAGTATAATTTGAAACTAGAAAAATACAGAGCGGAACAAAAACAATTGCGAGACGAGTATAAAAAATACGATGATTTAAAAGTTGATATCAAAGGTTTTGAAGCCGATTTACCAAGTTATGATAGAGAAGTATTAAAAAATGATACAACTAAATTAAACAGAGAAATTAAGTGGACAAAAAATATTCAAAAAGATAATTATATTTTTGAAGCAAGTAATATACTTAATGACATTAAATAATTAACAATACGAATACAATAATAGTAGCATCATTACATAAAGAATGATGCTATTGTTTTGTAAATTCGTGTTACAATTTTATAAAAAATGGTAGTAGAACAATTATACACAAGCTGTTTAGCACAAGGTGCTTATTATATTCAATCAGAAGGTGACGCTGCAGTTATTGATCCTTTAAGAGAATATCAACCGTATTTAGATTTAGCGTCAAAAAATAATGCTAAAATTAAATACATTTTTGAAACACATTTTCATGCTGATTTTGTTTCTGGACATTTAGATTTAGCAAAAAACACTGGCGCTGAAATTGTATTTGGACCAAGTGCTCATACAGAATTTAAAAGTACAATTGCTGAAGATAATCAAGAATTTAAAATTGGTAAGTTAACAATTAAGGTTTTACATACACCAGGCCATACATTAGAATCAAGTACTTTTTTGTTATTAGATGAAAATAGAAAACCACATTGTATTTTTTCAGGAGATACATTATTTATTGGAGATGTAGGAAGACCTGATTTAGCAATTAAATCTGATTTAACACAAGAAGATTTAGCTGGTATGTTATATGATTCGTTGCATCATAAAATTATGTCATTACCAAATGATGTGATTGTTTACCCAGCTCACGGAGCAGGAAGTGCTTGTGGAAAAAACATGAGTAAAGAAACTTTTGATACTTTAGGGAATCAAAAGAAAACAAATTATGCTTTAGCTAACATAACAAAAGCAGAATTTATTAAAGAACTTACTACAGGTATCTTACCAGCACCTCAATATTTTGCTAAAAATGCTCAATTAAATAAAACTGGATATGATAATTACGACGAGGTTTCATTAAAAGGAACTAAAGCTCTTAGTGTTAATGATGTAAAACATTTATTAGATACAACAAATGCTATAGTTTTAGATATCAGAAAGCCCCAAGAATTTGCAACTGAACATATTGCAAATTCAATATTTATTGGAATAGATGGACAATTTGCACCATGGGTT
>JBBIUW010000282.1:0-4411 GCA_037440045.1 Sphingobacteriaceae bacterium | reverse complement strand
CTGGAAAACAGTAATTACAAATGGTATAAAAAGATTGCAAGAGAGGTGTGTGAATCTGCTATTAAAAAATTTCCTGATTCATACGGTGCCACTGAATGTAAAAACATATTAAACAATATTAAGACTCAAACTTATAACATAACTATAGAAGAGGTAAATGAACCAAGCAAACCATTTAGAGCATTAGTTACTTCTCAAAATGTAAATAAAGTCTATTTCAAAATTGTAAAAACTAGCAGTCAAGAATTAAGGGATTTATTCAGAAAAAAATACGGGAAAGAACTTTTTGATAAATTAAAGTCCTTTCCTGAAGTTAAATCTTTTACACAAAACATTGAAGATGACGGAGATTACCAAAGTCATTCTACAGAAATAAAACTTCCTGAATTAGCTGCAGGATATTATGTGATTTTAAATTCATTAACAGAAGATTTTAAATACAATAATAATATAACTGCTTATAGTACTTGTATTATTTCGGATATTGCCTCTACAGAAAGAAGAAAAGATGATGGGTCGTTTGACTTCTATGCCTTACACAGACAAACTGGCGAACCTTTAAAAAACATTACAGCTCAAATATGGTACGAACATTACGATTATAAAAGCAGAGATTATGTAATTAAAAAAGGAACATCTTTTAAAACAGATGATAAAGGCTTCTTAAATATAGGTTATTCATTATTAGAGGATAAACAATTTTTTATTGAATTCATCAATGAAGGTGATCATTACTTTAATAACAATAGCTATTACACATATCGTCCTTATGAAAATGAACAAACGCAAGTTCGTTCATTTATTTACACAGACAGAGCAATCTATCGACCAGGGCAAACGGTTTATTTCAAATCCATTTTATTACAAACAACTAATGAAAAAAATAATGCACTAAAACCAAACTTTCCGGTAAGTATAACCTTATATGATGTTAATTATCAAAAAGTAAATACGCTACAATTAACTACAAATGAGTTTGGTACAATCAGCGGATCCTTTATAGCTCCTCAAACAGGACTTAACGGACAAATGCATATTAGCGATGGATACGGAAATGCCTACATCTCTATTGAAGATTATAAACGTCCGAAATTTGAAACAGATTTTAATCCAGTAAAAGGTAGTTACAAGTTAAATGAAGAGGTAACAGTAAATGGCTTTGCAAAAGCTTATGCAGGTAATTTTATTGATGGTGCAAATGTAAAATATAGAGTGGTAAGAACCGTTAATTATCCTTATTGGTATTGGTGGTATAGACCATATAATGCAGGTGTTGCAGAAACTGAAATCACAAATGGAGAAACAACTACAAATGATACAGGTTCGTATATCATTAAATTTAAAGCACTGCCAGATGAGTCTGTTTCAAAAGAAAGTTTTGCTACCTACAATTATCAGATCACGGCAGATGTTACAGATATTAATGGAGAAACTCATAGCTCCGAAACAAATGTAAAAGTTGGTTATCAGGCAATTCAACTAAATGTATCAAGTGATGATATCATAGAAATCAATAATTCTAAACCTATCCATATTACAACCAACAACTTAAATGGAGTTTCAGAACCAACAAAAGGTAATTACGCGATTTACAAATTAAAGCAACCTCAAAAAGTACTTAGAACCAGATTGTGGGCCCAACCTGATAGACATAGTTTATCAAAGGATGAGTATTATAAAACATTCCCAAATGATTTGTATGAAGATGAAAACAACAAGTACAAATGGGAAAAAGAAAAGTTAATGTTCGAAAAAACATTTGATACTGGTTCTAAAACAGATTACGATTTATCAAACGAATTAAAATCTTTTGCACCTGGTGTTTATGTGATTGAAGCTAATTGTAAAGACAAATCAGAAGAAGAGATAAAAGCATTTGAATACATAACAATTTTCAATAAAAACAATAATACTATTCCTGAACAAGTAGCTGATTGGTTTTACTACCCTAAAACAAAAGCTGAGCCAGGAGAAAAAGTAGATTACATTCTTGCTTCTGCATACAGTAATGTACATTATTTATTTGAAATGGAGCGCCAAGGAAAAGCAATTCCACCAAAAATAATGGACGCATCAATGAAACCAAACGAAATTTTAATAGAAGAAACTGATAGAGGTAATGTATCTTTTTATGTTTCATTTCTAAAAAACAACCGTTTTTACCAACATAGCAATACCATTACTGTTCCTTATACTAACAAAGAATTAGATTTTCAATTTGAAACTTTTAGAAATAAATTACTACCAGGACAAGCAGAAGAATGGAAATTAATTTTAAAAGATAAAAAAGGAGAAAGAGCAGCTGCTGAATTAGTAGCATCGATGTACGATGCATCATTAGATGCTTTTAAATCAAATAATTGGTATTTCAACATCTACCAAAGCTACTATGCTAGATTGTATTGGTCGTCAAGTATAGCACGACTTGCCAACTCAACTGAATTTTATGATATGCCGTCCAAATACTACACATTACCAGAACGTAATTACGATGCTTTAAATTATTTTGGACTCGGTTTCAATAATAATTACTACTACAGAAATATGATGGGAGGATATGAAGGTGATGGAATTTATCCTGCCGAATCTGCTGCTGTTGCTATGGATGAAGTTTCTATAAATCAAACCAAAAGTGCAGTACCAGGAAGAGTACAATTTAAAGAAGAAAGCGAGAAAAAAGCTTCTGATAAAGATGTGTCAACTGTGACTGGAACAGCTGGTTTAGCAGAAAATTTTAATAATAAAAATAATAACGGCGTAAAAAGCGGCGAAAGAAATGAACAAGATAATCGATCAGATTTATCAAATGTAAAAGCAAGAACTAATTTTAATGAAACCGCATTTTTCTTCCCTCAATTACAAACCAATGAAAAGGGTGAAGTTGTTATTAAGTTTGTTGTTCCAGAAAGCTTAACAAAATGGAAAGTTATGGGATTTGCTCATACAAAAGATTTAAAGTATGGGCAGTTTGAAAAAGAAGTAATCACTCAAAAAGAACTGATGGTTCAACCTAATGCGCCTCGTTTTTTCAGAGAAGGAGATCATATCACTTTTATAAGTAAAATTTCTAACTTATCAGAAAATGAATTAACCGGAAATGCCGAATTAAAACTATATGACGCACTTACCGACAAAGAGATTTCTACGAGTATGATAGAAGCATTACATGGTAATTTCCCAACAATTGGATACAGAGATTTTAGTGTAAAAAAAGGACAAAGCACAGCTATTGAATGGAATTTATTTATTCCTGAAGGTTATTCTGCTATTAAATATAAAGTAGTGGCTAAAGCTGGTAACTTTACAGATGGTGAAGAAACTGCTATTCCTGTGTTAACTAACCGCATGTTAGTTACCGAGAGTATGCCAATGCCTATTCGAAGCAATCAAACAAAAGAGTTTTCGTTTACTAAATTCATCAATCAAAACAACAACTCTTCTACATTTAAAAATCATTCATACACATTAGAGTTTACTGCAAATCCTGCATGGTATGCAGTACAAGTTCTTCCGTATCTGATGGAATATCCATATGAATGTGCTGAACAAACATTTGCCAGATATTATGCTAATAGTTTAGCTACTTATGTGGTAAATTCTAAACCAAAAATCAAAGCTATTTTTGATGCGTGGAAGACAAGCAGTCCTGATGCTTTCTTATCAAATCTTGAAAAAAACCAAGAATTAAAATCTTTAATATTAGAAGAAACACCTTGGGTATTGCAAGCAAAAAATGAAAGCGAAAATAAAAAACGTGTTGGTTTATTGTTTGACTTAAATAAAATGAGTCATGAACAAACACAAGCATTTAAAAAACTATTAAAGAAACAATCATCAAATGGTGGATTTGTTTGGTTTGATGGTGGCCCAGATGATTGGTATATCACACAACATATTATTACAGGTTTTAGTCATTTGGATAAATTAGGAGTAATTAAAGCCAGAGAAAATAATGAAGTGTGGAACATGATTACGCAAGCTGTTAAATATTGTGATAACAGAATGCGAGAAGAATATGAATGGATGAAAAAATACAGTCCAAAATATAAAACAGAAAATCATTTAAGTTATATGGCTATTCAATATTTATATATGAGAAGTAATTTCAAAGATATTGACTTAGACAAGCGTAACAAAGAACACTTTGATTACTATAAAAAACAAGAACAATCTTATTGGACTCAAAATGGAAGATACATGCAAGGAATGATTGCATTAAGCTTACATCGTTATGCTGATAACAAAACCCCTAAAGACATTTTAAAGTCATTAAAAGAAAACAGCATTAATAGTGACGAAATGGGAATGTACTGGAAAGAAAATTATGGTTATTATTGGTATGAAGCTCCTGTAGAAATGCAAGCCTTAATGATTGAAGCCTTTGATGAAATTAACAACGATACCAAATCAG
>JBBIUW010000281.1:0-4416 GCA_037440045.1 Sphingobacteriaceae bacterium | reverse complement strand
GTCAGGTTTTAAAACCTGACAGGTCTGATAAAGTTTAAAAATTAAATATGTAACGCACGTTTTCCTGTTGCGTCTAAAGCTGCTTCTTTTAAGCTTTCTGTAAATGTAGGATGAGCATGACAAATACGAGAAATATCTTCAGCACTTGCTTTGTATTCCATTGCTACAACTGCTTCTGCAATCATATCTGCCGTACGTGGGCCGATCATATGAACTCCTAAAATTTCATCTGTAGTCTCATCTGCTAATACTTTTACAAATCCATCAGTATCCATACTTGCGCGAGCTCTACCGCTAGCTTTGAATGGGAAATTACCAACTTTGTATTTAATACCTTTTTCTTTTAATTGCTCTTCTGTTTGTCCAACAGCTGCAACTTCTGGCCATGTATAAACTACACCTGGAATTAAATTATGATTGATATGAGGTTTTTGTCCTGCTAATTGCTCAGCTACAAATACACCTTCTTCTTCTGCTTTGTGAGCTAACATAGCACCCACTACAACATCACCAATTGCATAAATATTATCAACGTTAGTTTTTAAATGTGCATCTACTTCAACTCTTCCTCGTGCATCTAATTTTACGCCAGCTTTATCTAAATTTAATCCTTCAGTGTATGGTTTACGGCCAACAGCCATTAAAACATAATCACCTTTAATTTCAACTTTTTCACCTTTGCCATTATCTGCAGTTACGGTTACTTCTTTCCCTTTCGAAACAACGCTTTCTACTTTGTGTTTCATGAAAAATTCTACTTTTAAATCTTTCTTTAATACACGTTGTAATTCTTTACCTAATCCAGCATCCATAGTAGGTATCAAACGATCCATAAATTCTACTACAGATACTTTTGCTCCTAAACGAGCATAAACACTGCCTAACTCTAACCCAATAACTCCACCACCAATTACGATTAAGTGTTTTGGGATTTCTTGTAATTCCAATGCTTCAGTAGAAGTGATGATACGTTTTTTATCAACTTCAATTCCAGGTAAAGAAGATGGTTTTGAACCTGTTGCAATAATTGTTTTTGCTGATTCAATTTGCTCTTTAGTACCATCAGCTTTAGTAATATTAATTACTGTTTTAGATTCGAAACTACCTACACCCGTATAAACAGTAATTTTATTTTTCTTCATTAAAAAATTGATACCATCGCATGTCATTTTCACAACACCACGTTTGCGTTCAATCATTTGCTTAATGTTAACTTTTGGAGATTTTACTTCAATTCCATGTTCTTCAAAATGATGAACCGCATTAAAATAATGCTCAGATGAATCTAATAATGCTTTTGAGGGAATACAACCTACATTTAAGCAAGTTCCACCTAAGGTGTTGTATTTTTCAATTAAAGCAGTTTTCATACCTAATTGCGCACAACGAATTGCGGCAACGTATCCGCCTGGGCCAGAACCAATAATGGTTACATCAAATTTTTCCATATATAGTGTTTTGTTTGTTTAAAAATTAACGACCCAAATTTACGAATAATTAAGACTTCTTGAAACGTAATATTTGACTCCAAATAAATAGTAAAATTGCAATAAAAGCTGAGGTATAAGATATAACATCGCCTAATCGCACAAATAGGGTTTGTTGATTGTTAGGAGTCATATTTTCTGAAATAATTGCTTGTTCCCAAAATGGCGTAGCTTGCTCAATGTCTCCAAATCGTGTTACAAAACATGATATTCCTGTATTAGCACAACGAGCAATTTCTCTGCGGGTTTCAATGGCTCTTAAACCGGCATAGGCTAAATGTTGTCTGTGTCCAGGAGTATTTTCCCACCAACCATCATTAGTAATTATAAAAATTAAATTCGCTCCATTTCTCACATAATCAGCTGTATAGTCAGAATAAGCGCTTTCGTAACAAATAACTGGGGCTATACAAACTTTTTTATCGTGACTATAAAACACGCCTCTTCCCTCTTGCACTCCTAAACTACCCATAGTTCCTCCTAAATCAATAGCCAAACCTTCTAGTGGTTTAAATAAAGCAGGAAACGGCATGCGCTCAACACCAGGTACTAATTTTGATTTATGGTAATAGGAAATACCCCCATTATTAAGTTGTATGCCTGTATTAAATACATCAAAATATTCGTTAGTATTAGCGTCTTGTCTGGCAGTGGAACTAGGCATTTCATTTGGGCTAAAAACATTAAACGTTGTACCACCAGTTATAATCGTAAGCTTGGGAAATTTTTCAAGAATACTATCTGTTAAAAGGTGAAGAGAATACACTTCATTTTCTCTTCCTTCCACAAAACTTTCAGTAAGAAATGTTTCTGGTAAAACTAAAAAATCAATAGTTGAGTCTAATTTATGATTCAGTTGTTTTAGTAAATTTTGTAATTGTGTTTGTGGCGACGAATTAAATTTATCGTTGTATGGATCAATATTTGGTTGTACAATTAGAGTTTTATATTTTTCAACTTTATCAATATTCTGGTTATTAAATGAAGTAATGAGATATGAAAATAAAATGGGAATTATAATAACAGCAATAGGTTTTATAACTTGTTTAATTGCATACGTTTTGTTTTTTATAATTTGAAAAAATAAAATGTTAACTATTAATACCCATAAACTTCCACCCGATGTACCAGTAAATTCATACCATTGAACCCAGTTATGATTAAAGGCAAAAGCATTTCCTAAAATCAACCAACTCCAGGTTAAATCCCATAATGTATGTCCGTATTCATATCCTAACCAAATAGGAAGGAGTAACCATATTGCCCAAGATTTATTGATACGTTGTTTTAGGTTATACCATATCATAAACGTCATGCACATGAAAATAGAATTTCCAAAAAATGCAAAACAAGCACCACCAAATGAAGCGTAGCTAACCCACCAAGTCACGCATATATTCCAAATAAAAAATGTTAGATAACTTAATCCTATTATTTTAAGTTTTTTACGAGTAATAGTTTGGTTGTTTGATATTTCATTTTCAATAAAAAATAAAGGAACCCATGCAAAAAACAACAAAATGGTTGTTGGTGCAAACCACCCCGCACTAAATAGTAAGGCACTTAGAATTGATAATAGAAGGAAACGTGTTTTTGCTAACATGCGTTAAATATAAATAAAAAAGTTCGACCTAATTAGGTCGAACTTTTTTATAAGTACCAAGTAATATTTATTCAATATCTAAGTCTTTTGCATTCATTTTCAATAACTCTTTATCACTTAGTTTGTTTTGTGGTAAAGTACTATCTATTTCAGTATTACTATTTTTTTGAGAGTTATTAGAATTTGTTTCTCTTTTTACTTCATTATTGGTTGAGTTATCAGAAGAACTTTTTCTGTATCCATAATCTTCATCTGAGTTCCCGTTTGCAGGTGCGTTCGTATTTGGGTTGTTTTGTCTGTAATATGGATTGTTTGGGTCGCTATATGGGTTTGGATAACCATTACCTGCAAAACCATCATCATAACCATATGAGTTATTAAAATAGCTTAATGTATTCCAAGCTAAAAACCCAGCACGTTCAGCATGATTTAATGCACCTGCATAATCTCCCCAAAAATATAATTGTTTAGCATATTGTTGGTGACGTATAGCTTTAGCTAACCAAGGAGAATAGGTATCATTCCATTCCGAAAAGTTTAAAGCTTGTCCGATAACGTTTGCAGATTGACGGATAGAATTTCTAGCAGCTCTTTTAACATTATAGTTGTTATTATAGCCATATCCATAGCTGTAATTTGGACCATAATAATAGTAAGGATTACCGCCAACATGGATAGATACATTTTCTCCCCAATATCCACCACCGTGATGGTGATTAGAGCCCCAGCCATGTTTATCACTTTGATTGTTATTGTTTGATGGACCACCTTGATTACTTGTTTGCGGTTGGTTTCCGTTATGATTACGTTGTGCGTTTACGTTTAAACTAATAATTACTGTACAAATAGTAGTTAATGTTTTAATTGAGGTTTTCATGATTCAAATTTTTATTGTTTGATATATCATTTTCAATGCACATGCCAAAACATTGTATTTAACAGAACTTTACATTTGCACTTTGTAACTGGTTCATTTTAGACCATAACTGGTAAATTGCAACCAATTATTATGATAAAAACTCTTAAAACATTCATCAAAATCTTAATTCTATAACTTAAAATGTATCTTTATGCACTAAAAATTAACTTGTGAAATTTTCGCTTCTTCATAAAGACAAACAATCAAAGGCTAGAGTTGGATTAATAGAAACCGACCATGGTCAAATACAAACGCCTATATTTATGCCTGTTGGTACTGCTGCAACAGTAAAAGCAGTCCATCAACGCGAATTAAAGGATGATATTAAAGCTCAAATTATTTTAGGAAATACCTATCATTTATATTTACGTCCAGGTTTAGAAGTTCTCGAAAATGCTGGGGGTCTT
>JBBIUW010000280.1:0-4419 GCA_037440045.1 Sphingobacteriaceae bacterium | reverse complement strand
AGGTGCTACTAAATGTGCCATAATTATAATTTGATTCCAAAAATATAAAATTAAACACATTTAAAAGCGTTTTTGTTTTTAACCCTTATAAACAATTGATTAAAAAATCATAAAAAAAGGAGGCCAAACACAAGCCTCCTTATTCCCGATTAATATCGGTTTTCACTAACGTACACAAAAAACTATCCTAAATAGCCCATTAAAACTTTACTTCTAGACGCATGTTTTAATCGACGTACGGCTTTCTCTTTTATCTGACGAACTCTTTCTCTCGTTAATTCAAATTTTTCTCCAATTTCTTCTAACGAATGAGAATGTCCACCACTTAAACCATAATATAATTTCACCACATCTGCTTCTCTGGCAGTTAACGACGTTAGGGCCCTTGAAATTTCATTTCTTAAACTTTCTAGCATCAACTCATTATCAGGAGAAGCTTCATGTTTGTTTTCCATTAACTCATACATACTCCCACCATCTTCCACGTTTGTTCCTAAAGGTGCATCCATACTCATATGACGGCCTTGATTTTTCATTGTTTCGCGAATATCTTCTGGCAAAATATCCAATATCTCTGCAATTTCTTCCGCAATAGGTTCTCGCTCTAATTCTTGTTCTAATTTTGCGAATGTTTTATTTATTTTATTGATAGCGCCAATTTTATTTAATGGCAAACGCACAATACGAGACTGCTCTGCCAATGCTTGAAGAATAGATTGACGAATCCACCAAACAGCATATGAAATAAACTTAAAACCACGGGTTTCGTCAAAGCGCTGAGCAGCTTTAATTAAGCCCATATTCCCTTCATTAATTAAATCTGGCAAACTTAAACCTTGATTTTGATATTGTTTAGAAACCGACACCACAAAACGTAAATTAGCTTTTACTAATTTATCCAATGCTTTTTGGTCTCCTTGCTTTATTTTTTGAGCTAACACCACTTCCTCATCTGCCGTAATTAATTCAACACGACCTATATCCTGTAAATACATATCCAACGAAGCTGTTTCGCGATTGGTTATTTGTTTGGTTATTTTTAACTGTCTCATGGCTCAAAAATTTAGAAATTAAACTAACAAAGGACTAAAAACACTTCATAAATAGGCTACCTGAGTGTTTCTGTATTGTATTACGGTCAAAAATGGATTTAGTTACATGGTTTTGAGTGAACATGTGTTTTAAATGATTGAATGAATATTTTGATTTAGGGGTATTTTTAAAATAGATTTATTAACCCTCAAAATTGTTGAAAAAAGAAGGTTGATTTTAAGTAAAATATGTATTTCTGCAGATTTTAAATTCCGATATTTAACCAAGATATGTTACAGAATTTACGCATACAAAATTTTGCCCTAATTGAGGAAACAGAAGTTCATTTAAATGATGGATTAACAGTAATTACTGGTGAAACTGGCGCTGGAAAATCGATTTTATTAGGCGCATTAGGATTAACCTTAGGTAACCGAGCAGATGTAAGTTCACTTCATGATAAAACAAAGAAGTGTATTATTGAGGCACAATTTAACATCAAAGCTTATCATCTTAAATCGTTTTTTGAAGGAAATGAATTGGATTTTGAAGAAATAACTACCATTAGAAGAGAAATTAATCCTGAAGGAAAATCTCGAGCCTTTATTAATGATACTCCAACAACTTTAAATGTATTAAAAGAATTAGGTGAATTATTAATTGACATTCACTCTCAGCACGAAACATTATTATTAAAGGAAACCAATTTTCAGTTTGAGTTAGTAGATGCTTTTGCTCAAACAACTCAGTTATTTGTAGATTATAAAAAACAATTTAGTCAGTTAACTAAACTTAAAAAACATTTAGAAGAATTAACTGCTCAGGAATTACAAGCGAAAAAAGAATTAGATTATTTTCAGTTTCAATTCAATGAACTGGAAGAAGCGGCTATTAAAATTGGCGTTCAACAGCAATTAGAAGAAGAAAGTGAAACTTTAGAAAACGCAGAATTTATAAAAAGTAATTTATCAAAATCATCTTTAGCAATTAATGGGGGCGATGAAAATATTGTATCAGCTTTAGCACTAGTTAAACAACAACTACAGTCGGTTTCTAAATTTGGCAAACAGTTTAATGAGTTATTTGAACGAGTTAATTCAGTTAGCATTGAATTAAAAGAATTAGCCAAAGATATTGATGCCTGCGAAGAAGATGTTGTTTACGATAATGTTCGCTTAGAAGAAGTAAATACTCAATTGGATAAATTAAATCGTTTATTAAAAAAACACGGCGTAAATACCGAAGAAGAATTATTAACGATTAAAGATGAGATTGAAGCAAAACTACAACAATTCTCAACACTAGAATTAAGTATTGAAAAAACGAATAAAGAAATTATTGCATTAGAAAAACAATGCAAAGCTTTAGCAAAAGATTTATCTGACAAACGTCAAAAATCAACTGCAGATATTGAGCAAAATATTAAAACCATGTTAACGAGTTTATCAATGGCTAATGCTCAATTTAAAATTGATTTAAAACCATTGGATAATTTAAGTTCAAATGGATTGGATGCTATTTCTTTTTTATTTACAGCTAACAAAGGCGCTGAATTTAAAGAATTACATAAAACAGCATCAGGTGGTGAGCTATCTCGTTTGATGTTATGCTTAAAAGCATTATTAGCAGAACGAACAGCATTACCAACCATTATCTTTGATGAAATTGATACAGGTGTAAGTGGTGATGTAGCTGATAAAATTGGAAATATTTTATTTGCCATGGGAAAAACTATGCAGGTAATTACCATTACACATTTACCACAAATGGCAAGTAAAGGAAGTAATCACTTATTTGTTTATAAATCTGATAATAAAGATAAAACCACATCAAGCATTAAGCAATTAACCAAAGAAGAACGAATTGCTGAAATAGCAAAAATGTTAAGTACGGGTACACCAACAGAAACAGCATTAAAAAACGCAAAAGAATTACTAAATGCTTAATTAAAGCATAATTAGTATATTTGCACAACTAAAATAAACACTATGGCATACAACTTATTAAAAGGAAAACGCGGTATTATTACCGGTGCATTAGATGAAAATTCTATCGCTTGGAAAGTGGCTCAAAAATGCCACGAAGAAGGCGCTACCTTTACATTAACAAACGCTCCAATAGCGATGCGTATGGGAGAGATTAATAAATTAGCAGAACAAACAGGTGCTAAAATTATTCCTGCTGACGCAACAAGTATGGAAGATTTAACTAAGCTATACACTGAATCAATGGATGTATTAGGGGGTAAAATCGATTTTGTTTTACATTCAATTGGTATGAGTGTAAATATTCGTAAAAACATTCCATATACTGAGTTAAATTACGATTTCTATCAAAAAGGAGTTGATGTATCTGCATTATCATTTCATAAAATGTTAGCAGCTGCTCATAAATTAGACGCTTTAAATGATCACGCTTCGGTTGTAGCATTATCTTATATTGCTGCACAACGTACATACCCTTTTTACACTGATATGGCTGACATCAAAGCAATGTTAGAATCAATTGCTCGTACATTTGGTTACCACTATGGTAAACAAAAGAAAGTACGTATCAATACTATTTCTCAATCACCAACTAAAACAACTGCAGGTGGTGGTATTAAAGGTTTCTCTGATTTTTATGATTTCGCAGACTTGCAATCTCCTTTAGGAAATGCAAGTGCTGATGATTGCGCAAACTATACAGTAAGTTTATTCTCAGATTTAACTCGTATGGTAACCATGCAGAATTTATACCACGATGGTGGTTATAGCTCTACTGGTATCAGTACTGAGTTATTAGAGAAAATTCAAGGATAAAATAAAAAACATAATTAAATGCTCTTCAGCTTAAACTAACATGGCAACATACAGTTTAGATATTAATGCTGAAGAGCATTTTGATTTTGATCTCTTCTCCATTACAAGTACGGAAAGTATTTACAGAATTATTCATGAATTAAATCAAGCATTAAACATTGATTTACAACTCAGTGACTTATTGGACTTTACCCATAAAGAAGGTGAAGATTTTTATTTTCCTTTATACACATTCACTCATGATGAGTTAAATATTGAATTTAATTTATTACCCAATCAAACATCCTTTCAGCCTAAAAATGAGGATGCGCAACCAAAAGTATTAGATTTATTTGCAGGTGATGTAGAACAAACAACACGATTAATTCCTGAATTAGAAAACTCTGATTACTTTTTATTGATAAAGGGAGACAATCGCTATATGTATAATCATACTATTTTTGAGTCTATAAAACTAAATCCTTCATTTATTATAGTAAGAGAGATTTTTGTGGAAGACTTAAAAGATAAAAAAGCAAAAGGAAATTTATTGTTTTAAAAAGTATGTAAAAATTACATGATATTTTAAAGTATAAACATTATAAAT
>JBBIUW010000279.1:0-4424 GCA_037440045.1 Sphingobacteriaceae bacterium | reverse complement strand
CCTATTATTTCAATAAAAAGAGCAAAAAATGCTTGTACTACAAAAAATAAACGAAATTAAGGCTGTAATTGCTGAACAAAAGACTAAAGGTAAAACCATTGGCTTTGTTCCCACAATGGGTGCATTACACCCTGGTCATATCTCATTAATCAATTATTCTAAGAAACAAACAGACATTACGGTTTGCAGTATTTTTGTAAATCCCACTCAATTCAATAATCAAGCTGATTTAAAACACTATCCTCGTACTCCGGACGCTGATATTAAATTGTTAGAGGAGGCTGGATGTGATATATTGTATATGCCGGAAGTGAGTGATGTATATCCTGAAAATGATAATAGAAAATTTGATTTTGGATATCTAGATACAATTTTAGAAGGGGCTACACGTCCCGGCCATTTTAATGGAGTAGGGCAAGTGGTAAGTATTTTATTGGAAGGCGTAAAACCCGACAAAGCTTTTTTTGGAAGTAAAGATTATCAGCAGGTAATGGTAGTAAAGAGTTTGGTACAGCAATTAAATATACCCGTTGAAATTATTCCATGCCCCATTTTAAGAGAGCCAGATGGTTTGGCGATGAGTTCCAGAAACACCAGACTAAATCCAGAGGAACGAAAAATAGCGGCTTTAATTCCACAATGGATGCAAGAAGCAATGACTATAATTAAAGAAAATGGAATAGAAGCGGCAAAACAATTTATCAATGAAAAAGTATCTAAGATTCCTGAAATGAAATTAGATTATTATGAGGTGTGTGATGCGGAAACATTGAAATCTATTTCGGAAATGACACCAAATCAAAAAGCTATTACATTAATTGCCGTGTTTGTTGGTAACATTCGTTTAATTGATAATTGGATTATAGATTAATTGGTGATTACACTGTAAACAGTTAATTGGTTAGAACGTCGTTTTAAAAATAGATATTCATATATCCATCCTTCATGATTTTGATAATCTGCCCATTTACTTTTGTCGAATGTGTATGTTTTATTTCTAAATATAAAAGAGTTATTTGATGGATAATTCAGTTGTTTTTTATATTCTCCATAAAGTGATACATTAGTTTCACAGTTGTTAAAATCTAAATTGTAAACTTGTTTTTTTGCATATATATCATAATATGCAGTTGGACAGTTGTTTTGGCAAAAATTTTCTTTATGTCCCCAATGTATAGATAGAATCAATTGTTTAGTTAATGGGTAGTATGAAAAACTTAAGTTATGAATGAAATATGAATCTATTTTTGGAACACTTTGTAGTACTCTATTTTTGTAAAGACTCCAGGTTTTACTACTTGTTTTAACAATATAAAAAGTGTCAGTATTAATTACGCAAAAAGCATCATTTTTTGGCAAATGTAAATTAACACTATTCATGTAATAATCCCAATCCTTTTCGTAAAAATAATTGTCGTTAATAATGGTTGGATGAGATGTAAGGGCCGCAATAAACTTTTTCTTTTTATAATAGTAGAATTCTTTTAAATTTTCCCCGTAATATCCTCCGAGATAAAAATTGCTATTTGATATAACATTGGGATGCAGTTTTTTATTTATTAAGTTTTTCTTTTCAATAGGAGGCGGATCAATTAAGCCATATTTAGTATGATAAAAATAAATTTCAGGTTCGCTATCTAAATATTCATATTTCTTTAAAAAGCCAGCGTTTATTAATAAATTAGAATCAGGAAACATTTCAAAATATTGCTCTTTGATATTTGTTGTAAGCTGTAAACCCAAATCTTTTTTATTATAGAATAATCGACTGAAATTTTCGTTAGGAAGCTGTAAGATATGTGCATGAAAATATTTTGTACCATTGATGTAGGATATTCCTGCTGTTTGTAGTAGTTTTAATGGACCGAACAATGAATCTTTTTGAATTAAATATTTATTTCCAAAAATTGTTTCAAACATATTATGATATACAATATCCCAATCACCTTTGGAACAGTGTATACACTTGCTTAAATGGAATTTACCTAAGCTTTTCTCATCTTTAAATAATTCAAAATGCTTGTAATCATCTTTAAAAACTTGATAAATAGTGGATGTATCATTACTCCAAAGTAGATTAGGTTCATGTTTAAACGGACCATACATTTTTCCGTTTTGTTGTAATACATATGCTCCATGAGTCGGTTTGTCTTTATAAATTACTATTGACTTTGTCCATTCTTCTTTGTAATCACCAGCCCAACTATGAGAATCAATAAACGAATTTAATTTTGTAGAATAAGTTACATAATTTTCGTCAATAGTTTCTACATCAAATAAAGATATGTTATGGAAATGCGCTGAAGCTTGTTTAAAAGGCCCATGAATTTTTTTAGGCTTTAGAATATATTCAAGAGAATCACTAGATTTAATAATGCAAAACTGTTCACGAAAATTAAAATCCTTCACAAAATAAGTTTTATTTACCCCTAATTTTTGCTGTAGTGGCATTAAATCATATATAATTGAATCTATCTGTGAAAATAATGTAAACGTATTAAAGATAGAAAAGAATAGTAATGTTTTTAGCCCCATATATCGATAACGCAATTTATTTCAAAAAGATACATATTTAACTAAAAATGTTGGTAACATTCGTTTAATTGATAATTGGATGATAGAATAATTCTTAACAAAATATTAAATTTGAAACTTTTAAATTTTAAAACTTTCTAAACTTATGTCAAATATAAAACCCGAGGATTTTTTTAAGTCAATAATTGGCCACTGTAAAGAGTATGGCTTCATTTTTCAAAGTAGTGAAATTTACGATCAAGGTTTAAGCGCCGTGTATGATTACGGACAAATGGGAGCAGAGTTAAAGAAAAACATTCGCGACTATTGGTGGAAAGCCATGGTGCAAATGAATGAGAATATCGTAGGAATTGATTCTGCCATATTTATGCATCCAACTACATGGAAAGCAAGTGGACACGTAGATGCCTTTAACGATCCATTAATTGATAATAAAGACTCTAAAAAACGTTACCGTGCTGATGTATTAATTGAAGAACATGTTGCAAAGATTGAAGATAAAATAAATAAAGAGGTTGAAAAGGCTGCTAAGCGTTTCGAGAATTTTGATGCAGAGATGTTTAAGTCAACGAATGGACGTGTAAAAGAATATCAAGAAAAAATTGATGCAATTAATGAGCGTTTTTCGAAAGCATTAAACGATAATGACCTTGCTGAAGTAAAACAAATTATTGTTGATTTAGAAATTGTTTGCCCTATTAGTGGAACTAAAAACTGGACAGATGTTCGTCAGTTTAATTTAATGTTCAACACTTCTACAGGTGCAGTAACAGACGAAACAAATATTATCTATTTACGTCCCGAAACAGCACAAGGTATTTTTGTAAACTATTTAAATGTTCAAAAAACAGGACGTATGAAATTACCTTTTGGTATTGCCCAAACAGGTAAGGCTTTCCGCAATGAGATTGTAGCACGTCAGTTTATATTCCGTATGCGTGAGTTTGAACAAATGGAAATGCAATTTTTTATTAAACCAGGTACAGAAATGGAATGGTATGAATATTGGAAAAAAGCGCGTTTAAACTGGCATTTGGCTTTAGGTCTAGGTTCAGAAAAATACCGTTTTCATGACCATTTAAAATTAGCGCATTATGCTAATGCAGCTTGTGATATTGAGCATCAATTCCCTTTTGGATTTAAAGAATTAGAAGGTATTCACTCTCGTACTGATTTCGATTTAAAACAACATCAAGAATATTCTGGTAAAAAATTACAGTACTTTGATTCAGAAACAAATGAAAGCTACGTTCCTTATGTATTAGAAACATCGGTTGGTTTAGATCGTTTGTTCTTAGCGGTTTTATCTTCTGCTTTAAAAGAAGAATCTTTAGAAGGTGGTGATACAAGAACCGTATTGAATTTACCTCCAGCATTAGCACCTTACAAAGCAGCTATTTTCCCTTTAGTGAAGAAAGATGGTTTACCTGAATTAGCTGAAAGTATTATGAAAGACTTGAAGTTTGACTTTATGGTTGCTTATGATGAGAAAGATACAGTTGGTAAACGTTACAGAAGACAAGATGCAATCGGAACACCTTTTTGTATTACTGTAGATCACCAAAGTTTAGAAGATAAAACAGTTACTATACGACATAGAGATACAATGAAACAAGACCGTGTCGCAATTAGTCAGTTACATAGCATCTTAACAGAAAAGACAAGTATTAATAGTTTGTTGAGAGCGTTGTAATATGAGGTTTTATATATTCATTATATTTTCATTAAGCTTTAAAATTATTTGTTCACAAATAGATAGTTCAAAAGCTGTTATTTATTTTAAGCCAAAGGATGCTATTATTTATTTGGATGGAAAGAAAATAGAATCAAAAAATGAATTGAGAAAAGTTTCAGTTGGAGTTCATTATATTAAAGCATGGGCACCAAAG
>JBBIUW010000278.1:0-4425 GCA_037440045.1 Sphingobacteriaceae bacterium | reverse complement strand
CATTACGATGACAGAGATTAGTGAAAACCCAAATATTTTATTTAATCCTGAAAAAATAGGAATTGATAAAAACCTTCTGTTAGCCTTAATGATGGGGATGTTTGTTTTTACACTTTTATTTTTATGGATAGCATTAAAATTTATTCAAAAAAAACCTCTTTCATCTATTATAACTGGTTACGATAAAATACGCTGGAAAAGATATTTCTTTTCGTTTGGCGTTTGGGGAACATTAATTGTAGTTTTAACTATTGTTTCTTATTTAGTTGCTCCTCAAGATATTGAGATTCGTTTTAATGCAAGTAATTTTATTGTGTTGCTATTTGTATCTGTTATTTTTATTCCAATTCAAACTGCAACAGAAGAATTAATTTTTAGAGGATATTTAATGCAGGGGTTTGGATTACTATTTAAAAATGGTATCGTTCCTTTAATTATCACCTCTGTTTTATTTGGATTAATGCATGCTTCTAATCCAGAAGCCAAAGCACACGGCTTATTAATTATGATGCCATATTATATCTTTTTTGGTGCCTTCTTAGGGGTTTTAACTCTATTAGATGAAGGGGCAGAATTAGCGATGGGTATACACTGTGCCAATAATTTATTTTCAAGTATTTTAGTTTGTTCCAAAAATTCAGTATTACAAACTGATGCTATTTTTTACTCTACAGCAGAAAATCCAGGAGGCGAATTTTTTGTTTGGCTTATTATGGCCTCTATTTGTTTTTTTATTCTTTTCAAAAAATACAAATTATCCAATTGGAAATTATTAATCCGTTAATCAACATTTATGAAAAAAGCTATTTTATTTATTTCAACCCTATTCTCCATTCAAAGCGTATTTGCCGATGGGGATTATCACTATTATGTTGATTTAACTTCTGTAAAAGATGATAAACTAACTATTAAGTTAACTCCACCAGATATAACAGATAACGAAACTATTTTTATGTTTCCTGCCATGGTTCCTGGTACCTATGAAGTTTATGATTTTGGAAGATTTGTATCAAACTTTAAAGTTGAAGGAAAAGATGGTAAAACAATTACGGTGACAAAGCTTGATAAAAACTCCTATAAAATTTCCCCAGCTACTGAAATTAAAGAAATTAGCTATGATGTAGAAGATACTTGGGATACAGACATTAAGGAAAAAATTGTGTTTGAACCAGGAGGAACAAATATAGAGGAAGGGAAAAATTTCTGTTTGAATACTCATGGCTTTTTTGGCTATTTTAAAAACAAAATCGAATCCAAGTTTATCATAGAATTTACAAAACCAAAAGGATTTTATCCTTCAACTAGTTTAACCGACCTAAAGAGTGGAGATACTAAAGATATATTATCTGTTTTTAATTATCATAGTTTGGTAGATTCTCCTATCATGTACAATCAACCAGATACGACAACTATACAAATTGGTAAGTCACAAATTTTAATATCTGTTTATTCTCCAAATAAAATTCTAACCTCACAATTTATTGCTCGCAATCTTAAAGAATTATTACTAGCTCAAGCCGAATACTTAGGCGGTGAATTACCAATTGACAAATATGCATTCTTATTTTATTTTTCAGATAAGCCTTCTTTAAGCGGTGCAGCTGGAGCACTAGAACATTCCTATTCTTCTTTTTATTATTTACCAGATACTGCTGCTATCGCTCAAGAAGTAAGAGATGTATCTGCCCATGAGTTTTTTCATATCGTAACACCTTTAAGCATTCATTCAAAAGAAATTGGTGATTTCGATTTTAACAATCCTCAAATGAGTAAGCACTTATGGTTATACGAAGGCTTAACAGAATATGCGGCACATCATATGCAGGTAAAAACTGGTTTAATTGAGTATGATGCATTTTTTGATGTAATGATTGGTAAAATGAAAAACGCAAGAGATAATTATAACGATACTCTTCCGTTTACTGTTATGAGTAAATATGCTTTAGATAAGTATAAAAAAGAATACACCAATGTTTACGAAAAAGGAGCGCTTATAGGCATGTGTTTAGATGTGATGCTTCGTTATTATAGCGGAGGAAATTATGGTACTCAAGAATTAATGAAGGACCTATCTAAACAATACGGAAAAAACAAATCATTTAATGATGATGATTTATTTAATGACATCGAAAAACTAACTTATAAGGAAGTTAGAACCTTTTTAGATAATTATGTGGCAGGTTCAAAACATTTACCTTTTAAAGAAATATTTGCCATGGTAGGTTTAAATTATGCAGAAAAAATTGAAGAAGAACGCATCACATTAGGAGGCATATCTGTAGGTTATAATCCTCAAAGCAATCATTTAGTGGTTGTAAATACTGATAAATTAGACGCATTTGGTAAAAAACTAAAATTTAAGGAAGAGGATGAAATCCTAACTTTTAACAATAGAAAATTAACTTTAGAAAACATGAAAGATGTTTTAGGAAACTATATGAAAAATGCTAAACCTGGAGATAAATTATTTATTGAAGTATTAAGAAAAGACAAAAAAGGTAATGAGTCTACTAAGTTACTTAAAGCAAAGGTTAAACCAGTAAAAGTAACAGAGTATGATATTATTGAAGTAAATGAAAATGCAACCCCTCAGCAAGTTTTAGCACGTAAAGCTTGGTTAGGTATTAATTAAAAATGACAAAAAAGAATAACATATACTGGACCTGTCAATTTATTGGCTGGACGTTGTATGCCGCCATAAATTTATTTTTCTTTAAACTTAGTTACAATACAAATTTTAAAGACATATTATTGTTTTTAATATGGTTACCTCTAGGCATTACAATTACACATGCTTATAGATATATTATAATAAAATTTAATGTTTTAAAAGTTAATTTATTTGTTCAAATTCCAATAATACTAGCGGCGTCATTATTGATGTCGATATTATTTTTCATCATCAATATTGGCATTGTTAATCTTTTTAGCCACACATCAGAGCCTATAGATTTACTGGCCGCCACTTCCAAAATTTTAAGCTTAGTATTAATTTTCATCATTTGGTCGGTTATTTATTTTGGGTTTCACTTTTTTGATAATTATAAACGCACAGAAATTCAAAATTTAAGATTAGAAGCTAATACCAAAGAGGTTGAATTAAATAAATTAAAATCTCAACTAAATCCTCATTTCATGTTTAATAGCATGAATAGTATTAGAGCTTTAGTTGATGAAGATCCTAAAAAAGCAAAAGTAGCCATCACTCAATTATCTAATATCCTTCGTAACACATTAATGATGCATAAAAACAAATTTATTTCTCTTGAAGAAGAATTAGCATTAGTAAAAGATTATCTGGAATTAGAGCATATTCGTTTTGAAGAAAGACTTTGTTTTAATTTTGATATTGATTCTAATACATTGTCTCTTAACATACCTCCGATGATGATTCAAACCTTGGTTGAAAATGGTATTAAACATGGAATTAGTAAATACCCAGAAGGCGGAAGCATATCCATCATTACTTTAAAAACCGAAACCGGTTTTGAAATAGAAATCATCAATACAGGACAATTAATTCCTAACTCAAAATCAGATTCAGGATTTGGAGTTGAAAACACCACTAACCGATTAGAGTTATTATTCGGTAAAAAAGCAAGTTTTTCTCTTAAGAACTTAGATCATAAAAGCGTGATTAGTAAAATAATTATCAATAATTAAATCAAATACGATGAAAGCAATTATCATTGACGACGAGCGTTTAGCCAGACAAGAATTAAAAAACTTATTAGCCGCTCACAAAGAAATTGAAGTGATAGCAGAGTGTAATAATGCACAATCTGCCAAGGAAAAAATTGCAGAATTAAATCCTGATGTGATTTTTTTAGACATTCAAATGCCTGGTAAAACTGGTCTTGAACTTATCGAAGAAGTTTCTGCCCTACCCGACGTGGTTTTTGTAACTGCTTACGATGAATATGCTATTAAAGCATTTGAAGTAAATGCCTACGATTATTTATTAAAACCTGTTTCTCCTGAGCGCTTAGCTGAAACTATCAAAAAACTAACTTTAAAAGAATCTTCTGAAAAAAAGGAAAATACCACACCACTAAAAGAAAACGATCAGGTGTTTATTAAAGATGGCGAAAAAACATGGTTTGTGCGTTTAAGCAATATTCGTTTGTTTGAAAGTGAAGGGAACTATGTGCGTGTATACTTTGATAATTTTCGTCCATTAATATTAAGAAGCTTAAATAGCTTAGAAGAGCGTTTGGATGAAAAAACATTTTTTAGAGCTAGTCGTAAACATATTGTAAATTTAAGTTGGGTAGAAAGTATTGAAACATGGTTTAATGGTGGTTTAATGGTGAAATTAAAAGGAGGACAGGAAATCGAAATTTCTCGTCGCCAAGCAGTTAAATTAAAAGATATGATGAGTTTGTAGCATTCTATTCGTAAATTTGTATTTTATAATTCTAACAT
>JBBIUW010000277.1:0-4425 GCA_037440045.1 Sphingobacteriaceae bacterium | reverse complement strand
GTAGAGTTATCTTCTCGTTATATTAGCGACCGTTTCTTACCAGATAAAGCAATTGACTTAATGGATGAGGCAGCATCTAAATTACGTATGCAAATTAACTCGATGCCTATTGAGTTAGATGAATTAGAACGTAAAATAATGCAGTTGGAAATTGAGCGAGAGGCTATGAAGCGTGAAAACGAAAGCTCAAAAGTAGAAGCTTTGAATAAAGAATTAGCGGATTTAAATGATAAGCGAATTGCTTTAAAAGCAAAATGGCAAAGCGAAAAAGAATCTATTGAAGGAGTGCAGAAAATTAAGTTGCAAATTGAAGAGTTAAAGCAACATGCTAATAACTTTGAAAAAGCTGGAGATTTTGGTAAGGTAGCAGAAATACGTTATGGTAAAATTCAGGAAGCAGAAGCTATTTTAAAAGATTTGGAACAAAAATTAGGACTGGCTAAAGAAAGTGGTTCGCAATTATTGAAAGAAGAAGTAGATAGTGAAGATATAGCAGATGTTATTGCTGCATGGACGGGAATTCCTGTATCTCGTATGTTACAAAGTGAAAGAGAAAAGTTATTGCACTTAGAAGAAGAATTGCATAAACGCGTGGTTGGTCAACATCAAGCAATTGAATCCATTGCAGATGCTGTAAGAAGAAGTAGAGCGGGATTACAAGATGCTAAGAAACCAATTGGGTCATTTATCTTTTTAGGAACAACAGGTGTTGGTAAAACAGAATTAGCAAAAGCTTTAGCGGATTATTTATTTAATAACGAAAATGCAATGACTCGTATTGATATGAGTGAATATCAAGAACGTCATGCCGTGAGTCGTTTAATTGGAGCGCCTCCAGGATATGTTGGTTTTGATGAAGGTGGACAGTTAACTGAAGCGGTTAGAAGAAGACCATACTCTGTTATTTTATTAGATGAGATTGAAAAAGCACACCCAGATGTATTTAATATTTTATTGCAAGTATTAGATGATGGAAGATTGACGGATAATAAAGGTAGAACTGTAAACTTTAAAAATACCATTGTGATTATGACGTCTAATATTGGTTCACACTTAATTCAAGATAATTTTGATAAGCTGGATGAGTTTAATAAAGACGAAGTATTGGCTAAAACAAAATCTGAAGTGTTTGAATTATTGAAGAAAACGATTCGTCCTGAATTTTTAAACAGAATAGATGAAGTCATTATGTTTGAACCATTGAATAGAGATGATGTGAATGATATTGTGAAAATTCAATTCAAACAAATTGCCGATAGACTAGCGGAACAACACATTACTATCTCAGCAACTGAAGATGCAATTGATTGGTTAGCGCAATTAGGTTACGATCCTCATTACGGAGCAAGACCTGTGAAGAGAGTGATTCAAAAACAAATTTTAAATGAGTTATCTAAACAGTTATTGGCAAATACCGTTAATAAGGATAAGGAAATAGTGGTGGATGTTATTGACAATAAGTTTGTGTTCTTGAATAAATAAAAATAAAAAAACCCTCATTTACAAACGAGGGCTTTTTTATTCAGATAATGTAATGTATACATCTTTTATTTTTTTAAGTTCTTTGTAGGATAAAGTTCTATGCGTTTTTTGAAACTCTGTTGGGTTTTCATACTGCATAAGAGTTGCAATAGGGTAAATATTATTGATATATGAGTTTGAAGTTGTTTTAGGTTTTAATAAATATACCGTATTGGTATCGTCTTCATTGTAAACGGTTATTAAATAAGTAACAACATCGTTCTTCAAGAAATATTTTTTCAGGAAATGGGATTTTTTTGAACCTTTTGATTCTGTTGAGTTTGGGTTTACATCGTGGATATAGACATCTTGCCCCATGTATTGTAAAAATTGAAATTCTTTTTCATTTTCACCCCTTATTTTTAAGCCAATACCAAAAATGGAAAAATCTTCATCATCATTTTTAGTATAATAAATGGGCGATTGAATTTTAATTGGAAAATATTTTCTTTTATTTATTTTCAGTCTGCTAGCCCTTAAAGCAACAACAATAAGTAAAACACCTTCATTAAAGATATTTTTTGCAGTATCAGTCATTGCTTGAGATAAATTTTTGTAATAATATACATATCCAAATTCAAGCATTAATACTAATAGATACCAAAAAAAAATTGTCTTGTAAAGTTGAGTGGTAGAAGATATTTTTTGATAATTAAAAAATGGAGAAAAATTAATGGCATTGTTTAACATTTGAATCCAAAAGTTAATACCAATTAAGTAAATACCCATTGCCAAAAAGGATGTAAAATCACCTAAAAATGGTTGAACCAAAAAGAAATCAAACAGACCATGAGAAACAATGGCGGTTGTAATAGCAACAAATGTGTTAACATATGTATTGCCTTTATTAAACAGTTTAAAACGGTAAATACCATATACACAAATACTAGTATTGATTATATGAATCAAACAAGAGATTAATGTGCGTCCTGTGGCAATTTGAGATCCATAGTTATTATAATAAATAAAGTTTTCTCTTACAGAAAATCCTAATGCAACTATACCTGCAAAGACGAGGTAGTCAGTAGGCTCATTTATTCGCTTTTTAAGGAGTTTAAACGCAATTAATACTCCTATTAGTTTAGATGACTCCTCTATTAATCCTACGCCAAATATGGAGTATAGAAAATCGTTAATTAACTGCCCGTTAAAATTAATTCCAAAAAATTCTAATACAAAATATAACCAAAGTGCTAGGGTAGGGGTTAAAAAACCTATTGATAAGGCAATTATAATATCAATAACTCTTTCCTTCTCTAAAACATCAATTTTAATGAAGTAGTTTATCCAAAGCATACCACCACAGATTGCGCCAACAATTGGAAATATTAAGTAGATTTCTTGAGGAGTGAGCATTTGGATTTAAAAAAAAATCCCTCAGTCAACAGACTAAGGGATTTTAAATTTATGAATAATGAATTAGTTATTGATACTGATTTTTTTATCTAACTCTTCAATATATGCTTTAAAGCGTTTATCAGTATCCATTAAGTTATTTACTGTACGACAAGCATGTAATACTGTTGCGTGATCTTTTCCGCCACAGTGCATACCAATAGTAGCTAATGAAGACTTAGTCATACATTTAGCAAAATACATAGCAATTTGACGAGCTTGAACCACTTCACGTTTACGAGTTTTAGATTTCATTAAATCAATATTTAAATCAAAATAATCGCAAACTACTTTTTGGATATAATCGATAGATACCTCGCGAGCAGTAGATTTAACAAACTTGTCAATCATTTGCTTAGCTAATTCTAAAGTAATTGTTTTCTTGTTTAAAGAAGATTGTGCTAATAATGAAATCAAAGCACCTTCTAATTCACGAACGTTTGAAGTGATGCTATACGCTAAATATTCGCAAACTTCTTTTGGTAATTGAATACCTTCGTTATAAACTTTTTTCTCTAAGATAGCAATACGAGTTTCTAAACCTGGAGTTTGTAAATCTGCGCTTAAGCCCCATTTGAAACGAGATAATAAACGTTGTTCAATTCCTTGCATTTCAACAGGTGCTCTATCAGCAGTTAAGATGATTTGTTTTCCTAATTGGTGTAAGTGATTGAAAATATGGAAGAAAACATCTTGAGTTTTTTCTTTTCCTGCTAAGTATTGAATATCGTCAATAATCAACGTATCAATCATTTGATAAAAATGAACGAAATCGTTTTGGTTATTGTTTTTGATAGAATCAATGAACTGAGCAATAAATTTTTCTGATTGAACGTAAAGAACTGTTTTGTTAGGGAAATTCTTTTTAATATCAATACCAATAGCTTGAGCTAAGTGAGTTTTACCTAAACCAACACCTCCGTATAATAATAATGGGTTAAATGCAGTTCCTCCTGGTTTTTGAGATACTGCATAACCAGCAGAACGAGCTAAACGGTTACAATCACCTTCAACAAAATTATCGAAACAGTAATTTGGGTTTAATTGAGATTCAACAGATACTTTTTTAAGACCTGGAATAATAAATGGATTTCTGATTGCCCCATTGCTAATATCAATAGGCATAGTAACTGGATTATTTCTTAAGTTGGTATTAATATTTGGAACTTTCAACATAACGGCTTTTTCTGATTTACCAGTTCCGTTATCCATTACAATGCTGTATTCAATTCTTCCTTCAGGTCCTAATTCTTTTCTAATTACTTTTTTAATAATTGTGATATAGTGTTCTTCTAACCATTCGTAAAAAAATTGTGATGGTACTTGGATGTTTAATACGTTATCTTGAATTTTAATTGCTTTAATTGGTTCAAACCAAGTAGCAAAATTTTGAGGGCTTACATTATCCTGAATTACTCTTAGGCAATTCTTCCACACTGTTTCAGCTGTCTTTTCCTTCATAGTATTAAATAAGTTATTAAATATATAGTGTTTAGTATTATTAACAAG
>JBBIUW010000276.1:0-4440 GCA_037440045.1 Sphingobacteriaceae bacterium | reverse complement strand
TAATCGGGGATGAGGCACTATAAGTTTGGGCGATTCAATAACCTCGTTTTTATAAAATAAGATATCTATATCAATGGTTCTTGGTTCGTATGTTTCGCTAATGGTTCTTTTCCTACCTAAATTTTTTTCGACCTCTAAAAGGGTATCGATTAAATCGTTTGCAGATAAATTTGTTTTAATATGAATGCATTGATTTAAATAAGCTTGTTGATTATCCACTCCCCAAGCTTCTGTTTCATATATACCAGAGAGGGCTTTAATTTCTCCTACTTGTTCTTTTATCTTTAATAATGCAGTGTGAAGGGCCAATTCTCTATCCCCTATATTACCGCCTAAACATAAATACGCCTCGTTCATATAAATATTTGTAAAAATAACAGAAAGTACCTTAAATTAGAGACTTAGTTATAAAATTATCTACATTTTATAGCTTATTTAATTTAATATATAGAATTATGAAACAATTTTTTGGAGCTTTTTTTGGCTCGTGTTTAGGAATCTTAGTAACAGGTGTTGTTATGTTGATTATTGTTATTGCATCTATTACCAGTGTATTTACTCAGGCAATAGAAATGAATGATCATGAAGCATACAAACCAAAAGAAAATTCGGTATTAAGAATCAATTTAAATGGAGAAATAAAAGAACGTGGTGTTAAAAATCCATTTGGCGAAGTTGACTTAGGGCCTTTTATGCCTAAAGCATCAACTGGAATCAATACTATTTTAGCAAGTCTTAAAAAAGCTAAAGACGATAAAAACATTAAAGGTATTTATCTTGAAATAAGCGATCCAGTTGCTGGTTTTGCTACTTTAGAAGAAGTACGAAATGGATTATTAGATTTTAAAAAGTCGGGTAAATTTATTTATGCATACTCCGAAGGCTTTTCTCAAAAGGCTTATTATATTGCTACAACAGCTAATAAATTGTATTTAAACCCTCAAGGAGCTTTAGAAATAAAAGGTTTAAGTTCGCAAATCATGTTCTTTAAAAAGATGTTAGATAAGCTGGATATGGATGTTCAGATTTTTAGACATGGTAAATTTAAAAGCGCTATTGAGCCTTTTATGTTAGATAAAATGAGTGACGCTAATAGAACACAAGTGGAAACATATTTGGGTTCGTTATGGAATCACATGGTGAAAGGAATTAGCGACACAAGAAAAATTTCTGCAAAAGAAATTAATGACATGGCCGATCAATTAGCAGTGAGAAGTCCTGAAGATGCAGTGAAATACAAATTAGTAGATGATTTAAAATACGAAGATGAAGTATTTAGTGCTATTAAAAAAAATATCAGCATTGCAGAAACAGATAAAATTAATTTCGTGTCTTTAACTAAATATTCAGGCGCTGCAAATGAAACAAAGTTATCTAAAGATAAAATTGCTGTGGTTTATGCAGTAGGTGAAATTGAAAGCGGAGAAGGGGATGATGAAAAAATAGGTAGTTTAAGAATCGCAAAAGCTATCAGAGAAGCAAGATTAGATAATAATGTAAAAGCTATTGTTTTACGTGTTAACTCACCAGGCGGAAGTGCTTTAGCTTCTGATGTGATCTGGAGAGAAACTGTGTTAGCTCAAAAAGCAAAACCATTTATTGTATCGATGGGTGATGTGGCTGCTAGTGGAGGCTATTATATTAGTTGTGCAGCCGACAGAATTTTTGCGCAACCTAATACCATTACTGGTTCTATTGGTGTGTTTGGTATGATTCCTAATGCACAAAAAGCTTTATCAGAAAAATTAGGAATTACGATTGATACTGTAAATACAAACAAACATAGTGATGTAGGTACTATATTAAGAGGTGTAACAACAGATGAATATGAGTACGTACAACAAAGTGTTGAGCATATTTACGATGTGTTTATTACCAAGGTTGCTACTGGAAGAAAAACAAGTAAAAATGCCATTGATAGTATTGGTCAAGGTAGAGTATGGAGTGGAGCAGATGCTATTAAAATTAATTTAGTAGATGAGTTAGGTGGTATTAATGATGCTATTGTTTATGCTGCTAAACAAGCTAAATTAAAAGAGTATAAATTAGTGGATTATCCAAAACAAAAAGACCCATTGCAGGAATTATTAAATAATTCTAAAGATGATATGGAAGCAAGAACCATGAAATCATATTTAGGTGAACAATATATTTATATGAAACATATTAAAAATGTGTTGCAATTAAAAGGAGTTCAGGCAAGATTGCCATATGAAATGATTATTGAATAGTTTGTAATTAACCACATAGGTACATAGAAAAATAGACGTAAGAAGTTATATATAGAATACATGGTTTTCATAGTTTTACTATGAGAAAGCGAAGCTTCTAATGCAGTTCTATTATGTTTATTAATACACTATGTTGCTATGTGGTTTTAAAATAGTAAAATACTCATCTAACATTTTTTAAGAAATGGATTTGATGCTAACTAAGTATTAATCCCTATTTTCACTGAAAAATTAGAACCTATTTGTATGAAGCATTTATTTTTGATTCTGTTATCTTTAATTTCTTTTGTTGGATTTTCTCAAACTCCTTTAAAACCTGTGACGTGGAATGCGGTTTACGTGCCCAAAAATGCCACCGAAGGAGAGATTGTATTTACAGCTACTATCGAAAAAAAATGGCATATCTATTCTCAACGTCCTACAGATGTGGGGCCAATACCAACATCATTTACAGTAGTGCCAAGTGCTGATTTTGAATTAATAGGAAAAGTTGAGGAAGAAGATGCTCACGAAGAATATGTAGCAGCATTTGACGCAAAAGTATTTGTGTTTTCTGAAAAAGCAGTATTTAAGCAAAAGATAAAGTTAAAAAATCAAAAAAGCTTTACCATAAAGTCGTCTTTAGAGTTCATGACTTGTAACGACATTCAGTGCTTACCCCCAGCAATACTGGACTTTTTGATTTTTGTACCTGAAACAAGCTCCAAAAAATAGACTTTTAGGAATCATATAATCAGGGGAGTTTAATTGTAAACTCAAAAGCTTATTTTTGAAAATTGCTCTACCTTTACCAAACAAAATTACCCTATGTTAAAGAAACTATTTTCCCTGTTTTTATTGCTAGTAACTAGCATTTCATTATTAAAAGCACAAGATAATCCTGTGCACTTTAAAATGTCGAGTAAAAAGATTACGGACTGTGAGTACGATTTACAATTTACGGCTTCTATTGACGAGCCTTGGCATATGTATTCGTTGACTAGAGTTTCTGATGACGGTCCTAATCCAACTGTATTTATGTTTACTAAATCGGCTGATTATGAGTTGGTGGGTAAACCAACAGAAAGTAAACCTGTAAAAGAGTTTGATAAAGTATTTGAAATGAATGTGCAGTATTTTAAACATACGGCTACATTTACACAACGTGTTAAATTAAAAACAGATAAAAAAATTACCATTAAAGGTAAATATGAATTTCAAGCTTGTACTGAAGAAAAATGTATTTTCCCTCCAGCTGATAATTTTGAATTTCAATTACAAGGCACAGCAGCTTGTTTAGGTTCTACATCATCATCACCTGCAATAAATACAAATAACGAAGGAACTACAGCCTGTGTTTGTGATACTCAAGCTATTTTAGCAGCTGTTAATGTATCTAATAATGAAAAAGATACTGTAAAAGCAGTTGGTAAATCTGAGAAAGAGTTGGCTAATAATGCGGTTGTTTCAGAGGCTAAAAATAAAGATGATGGAGAGTGTCATTCGTTTAGTAAATTCTTGTTAGGATTAGTGGCAGGATTAGGAGCTGTATTAATGCCTTGCATCTATTCATTAATTCCATTAACGGTTTCTTTTTTTGTTAAAAGAAGCACTAGTAGAGCCGCAGGAATTAAAAACTCATTATTATATGGTTTCTTTATTGTAATCACATTTGTTATTCCAACAATGCTTATAACAATTGCATTTGGTCCTGATGCATTGAGTAATATAGCTACTAATACATGGTTAAATTTATTTTTCTTTATTTTGTTTATCGTTTTTGCATTATCGTTTTTCGGGTTATTTGAAATTACATTACCTAGTTCGTGGGGTAATAAGTTAGATGCAAAAGCAGATAAAGGAGGGATTTTAGGAATATTTTTCATGGCAGCTACATTAGTAGTGATTTCTTTTTCATGTACTGCTGGTTTCTTAGGAACATTACTTGCAGCACTTGCTGAGGGTAATAGTTACTTATGTCCTTTAGCTGGATTTACAGGTTTTGGAACCGGAATAGCTTTACCATTTATGGTTTTTGCTTTCTTTCCTTCGATGTTAAATTCGCTTCCTAAGTCAGGAGGATGGATGAATACTTTTAAAGTAACTATAGCTTTTATTGAATTAGCATTAGCAGTTAAGTTTTTAGCTAACGCAGATAATGTTAATGAGTGGGGTTTCATCACTAGAGAAGTGTTTATTACATTATGGGTTGCTATTTTTGGTATGATGA
>JBBIUW010000275.1:0-4444 GCA_037440045.1 Sphingobacteriaceae bacterium | reverse complement strand
CTTTGGAGGATTAGTATCTACTGGTAAAGAACCATCTGCATTTGGTGTTGAAGGAAGAGGGTCTGCAATCATTGTTACTACTTCCTGAATTTTCTTTTCCTCTTTTTTAGTTTCTTGGGCAGTTATTTTAGTAACAGTAAACAAGAACGATACAGCGCATATTAATGTGGTTAACTTCATAAAATATTTATTTTTCTATTCTTAATATAATTGCAAAATACAAATTGATACTAAATGTATTGGTTATTAATAAATTTTAGTGTACTTATTTGGATTAACTTCTAACATTAAATTGTAAATAACATCAAATACATCATCCGCACTTGGCTTAGAGAAATAATCTCCATCAGAGCCATAAGCAGGTCGGTGCTCTTTAGATGCTAAAGTAATTGGCTTAGAATCTAAATACTGATAGCCACCTTGTTCCTCTAAAACTTTTTGCATCATATAAGCAGAAGCACCTCCAGGAACATCTTCATCAAAAAATACAACTCTATTAGTTTTCTTTAAAGATTCAACAATTTTATGATGAATATCAAATGGTAATAATGTTTGAACATCAATTAATTCAACATAAATATCATGTTCATTTAATTGTTTAATTGCTTCTTGTGCAACACGTATTGATGAACCATAAGTTACCAATGTTACATCCGATCCTTCAATTAAAGTTTCAGGTATACCTAATGCTATTTTGTACTCACCAATATTTGACGGTAAATTTTCTTTTAAACGGTATCCATTTAATGGTTCAATTACTAATGTTGGTTCATCAGCTTCTAATAATAAATTATAGAAACCTGCGGCCTGAGTCATGTTACGAGGCACACATACATTAATTCCTCTACAAGCATGAACAATCATACCCATTGGAGAACCACTATGCCAAACGCCTTCTAAACGATGTCCGCGAGTTCTAATAATAACAGGTGCTTTTTGAGTTCCTTTGGTTCTCCATTGAACGGTAGCCAAATCATCACTCATAATTTGTAAAGCATACAACAAGTAATCTAAGTATTGTATTTCTGCAATGGGTCTTAAACCACGCATTGATAAACCAATAGCTTGCCCCATAATAGTAGCTTCTCTGATACCTGTATCAAATACGCGATGCTCGCCATATTTAGCTTGTAAACCTTCCAATCCTTGGTTAACTCCACCTATTTTGCCTGAGTCTTCACCAAAAATTAATGTTTCAGGATATTTATTTAAGATATAATCAAAATTTTCTCTCAATAATTCTCTACCATCAACTAATTTCTCTTCTTTATATTCTGCAGCAACTGGTGTAACATTTGAAGTTTGAAAATGAGATTGAGACATTAAGTGTGAGCTGTATCTATCTGCATTTTCAATATTTGCCAATCGTAACCAATCTGCCAATTTCGATCGAGAAGAAGAATCTTCTGATTTAGTTAAGCGAAGTACCTTTTTCACAGCATTATGTATCTCTCTGCGAATAGGTTCTTTGATAGCATTTAATTCATTTTTAATAGCAGAAACAGCATTACCATTTACACCATTTGATAATTCATCAAATAATGAAGATACTTCTGCCACTTCGGCTTTAATAGGACTTAAGTAGTCTGCAAAAGCTGCTTTTTGTGCAGTTCTAACAGAATTTTTAGCTTCTTCTTCGATAGTATTTAATGTGGCTTCTTCAGCTAATGCATTTTGTAAAATAAACTCACGCATTTTTTTAACACAATCAAAATCTAATTCCCATTGTAAACGCTCCTTAGATTTATAACGTTCATGCGAACCAGAAGTACTGTGCCCTTGCGGTTGAGTAACCTCTTCTACGTGAACTAATACTGGTACATGCTCTTCTCTACAAACTTTTGCTGCTTTCTCATAGGTTTCACACAAATGTGCATAATCCCAGCCTTTAGTTTTAAATATTTCAAAACCATTACCTCCATTTTCTCTTTGAAATCCTTTTAAAATTTCAGAAATACTTTCTTTAGTCGTTTGATATTTTTTAGGTACCGAAATTCCATGACCATCATCCCAAACACTCATCAACATAGGAACTTGTAATACACCTGCTGCATTAATAGCTTCCCAAAATAATCCTTCCGAAGTAGAAGCATCTCCAATTGTACCGAAAGCAATTTCAGTTCCTTTGTTACTATAATTCAAAAACTTACCTTGATGTAAATCTTTATTAATTTTATAAAAATGAGAGGCGTATGCTAATCCTAATAAACGAGGCATTTGCCCAGCTGTAGGAGAAATATCTGCAGATGAATTTTTTTGATTTACTAATGCTTTAAATGTTCCATCAGCATTTAAACTATGAGTTCCAAAATGCCCGCCCATTTGACGCCCACCACTCATGGGTTCTTTTTCTAAATCAGTATGTCCGTATAACCCTGCAAAATATTCTTGTAAAGTAAGTTGACCAATAGACATCATAAACGTTTGATCTCTGTAGTAACCACTTCTAAAATCTCCATCTTTAAATACTTTTGCTAAAGCAACCTGAGCTAACTCTTTACCATCACCAAAAATTCCGAATTTGGCTTTTCCTGTTAACACTTCTTTTCTGCCTAGTAAACTGGTTTGACGACTTTCGTTAATAACACGATAATCATTCAAAACTATTTTTTTGAAATCTTCAAAACTTAATCCTTGTGTGGATGATAAAACATCTTTTTGCATAGTAAATTGTAAGTAGCAATATTTTTAAATTACTAAGAAACCTAAGTTCCCTACCTTACAAATATAAATTTTTAGAGCGAATTACAAAACATTTTAAGCGTTATTTTTAGGTAATATAGCCTGATTTTTATCGTGCTCTGACAAAAAAAAAGAGCTGTAATTTAGTTACAGCTCTTTAAAGTATTTGGCTTACAAATAAAATTATTTCTTTTTTGCTTTTTCTTTACCCGAAAACTCAAATTTCTTTTTCAATTTGTCTTTTTTAGTCACTTTTACTTCTCCACTAATATCGTAATTATCAACAATACACTTAATAATAACCGTTTGATCTGATGCATCTGTTGAAGAGATTTCTGCCTCTGTCCAATGACCTTCATTTTGCTCCTCATCCGTGTATGTAGAATCTTTGGTAATTTCATATTTCATCCATTTGTATTCCATTTTGTCAAATAAAAATGTACTAAAAAATTTACCACCTTTAAACTCTAATTCATCCTCAACACCCTTTTTTGGAGGGGCACCCTCTTTTATTTCAGTCATAGTAACTGTAAATTTTCTTTTATCTAAAGAGTCTTTTGGTTCGCCCTTTTTAATAGCATTTAAACTTAACAAACCAATTGTTAAGACAGAAGCTGATATGATAATATGTTTTAAGTTCATTGTTATTAATTTTTTTATTGTGGTAAATTTAATAAAATTACTTTTATACACATTCAATTTTTATACCAAGTTATGCAACCTTTAGCCGAACGAGTTAGACCAACCCATCTAGACCATTATATTGGACAAGAACAGATTATTGGTAAACAATCGGCTTTAAGAAAAGCAATTGAACAAAACTTATTACCATCCATTATTTTATGGGGCCCTCCAGGTGTTGGTAAAACTACATTAGCACAAATCATATCACAAACCTTAAAACGACCTTTTTACTCTTTAAGTGCAATTAATTCGGGTGTAAAAGATGTAAGAGAGGTAATTGAAAAAGCATCACAAGATGGTGGTTTTTTTAAACAAGAAAAACCAGTTTTGTTTATTGATGAGATTCATCGTTTTAGTAAATCGCAACAAGATTCTCTTTTAAATGCCGTAGAAAAAGGTATTGTTACTTTAATTGGAGCTACTACCGAAAATCCATCATTTGAAGTAATTCCCGCATTACTTTCAAGATGCCAAGTTATTGTTTTAAAACATCTTACAAAAGATAACTTAATTCAATTATTAAACAACGCAATTACTAGTGATGAAACTTTAAAACGCAAAAACATTACGTTAAAAGAAACGGAGGCTTTACTTCGAATTTCGGGAGGAGATGGAAGGAAGTTGTTAAATGCTTTAGAAATTGTAGTGAATTGTATAAACGAACCCGAAATCATTATTACTGACGAGTTAGTTAAACAATACATTCAACAAAATTTAGCATTATATGACAAGTCTGGTGAACAACATTACGACATCATTTCTGCTTTTATAAAATCTATCAGAGGCTCAGATCCAAATGGAGCAGTGTATTGGTTGGCAAGAATGATTGATGGGGGAGAAGACCCAAGTTTTATTGCTAGGCGCTTATTAATTTTAGCATCGGAAGATATAGGCAATGCAAATCCAACAGCTTTGGTAATTGCCAACAATTGCTTTCAAGCAGTTAATGTAATTGGTTATCCCGAAAGCAAAATTATTTTATCTCAAACAACTACCTATTTAGCTTGCTCAGCAAAAAGCAACAGCAGTTATATGGCTATTAATTTAGCCCAACAAGAAGTAAAAAAATCAGGAGATT
>JBBIUW010000274.1:0-4452 GCA_037440045.1 Sphingobacteriaceae bacterium | reverse complement strand
TTGCCTTCCATCTAAAAACGACGTTGTCCGTATTTTTAACGGGGTTACCCCGCTCGTTAAAGCGGATTTGCGGGTACATACTGGCCGTCAAACGGCCTGACATTTTTTTTATAAATATTTAAATTAAATTATTTAAATATTTTTTTCTAAATAAAACAATCTGCTCAACAGAAATATAACTATCATCTTTTAAATGAGGGTAGCTTAATTTTATCAAATTTTTAACTGGAATAGAAACGGAATCCAATCGATAACAATTAGACAGATTACCTTTTTGATTAGTGATAGAGCAAATAACATCCATTGTATACTTATTTTCAATAAATATACAGCTATAGAAACACTAAAACAAAATTCATTATTTAACTATGAATCGTTAAAACAGGGATAGGACTGCTAAACACAACTTCTTTAGTAGTGCTTGGGTAAATTAATTTATGTAGAAATGAATGTTTCTTTTGTTCCATCACAATCACATCCACATCGTGGGTTTTAATAAAATCTAACAATGCAACACTTGCTTTATCTTCGGATAAAATAAATGTTTTATGGGTTGTTTTTTCAAGTTTTTTCTCAACAAATAAATCAGTTTCCGATTCAGCTTCATTTATTAAATGATTGTCTGGCACCACATGTAAAACACTTAAATTAGCATCAAACATGGCTGCAATGTTTTGCATCTGAATTAAGCCAGTTTGTTCAGCAATATGAGCATCATATTCACAAGCGTAAGCTATATTATTTATCTTTTTAAAAGAATAATTTTTAGGTATAATAAATACAGGTATATTACTTTCTCTAGAAATTGACACCGCATTACTTCCAAACAAGGCTTTACCCATATTTGTTTCGTGACCAGTAACCCCCATGACGATAAAGTCTATTTCCTTATTTATAATATAATTAGACATAACAGACTGAAATTCTCCAATTTCACAAAAACATTCGACATCTCCTATCAAAGCATTGTCTTCTTTTAGTAAATATGCTTTTTCATTTAACAAATCTAATGAATCAGATGTGCCCTCATTAACCCCATAAGTCATCAAACCATATTCATTATTATAAACTGGAATAGAATTAACATGAAGCAATACTAAATTCGCTGATAAACTATTTGCAATATTTACTGCATATAACAATGCATTATCAGAAACTTCTGAAAAATCTAAAGGGACTAAAATAGTATTCATGATATTAAATTTTGTGTAAACTTAATGATAGAGCATTAATAATTATCTAATCTTAGTCAGATAATTTCATGAAATAAATCAGGAAAAAAACAACATTATTAAGTACATTTGCTTATGAAGGTAAAATTTATAGGAGCTACAGAAACTGTTACGGGTAGCAAACATTTATTGCAAACAGACAAAGGGTATCAAATTTTATTAGACTGTGGCTTGTATCAGGGTATGGGCAAAGACACTGATACTTTAAACAGACATCTTGGATTTAACCCATCTGAAATTGATGCCGTTATACTATCACACGCACACATTGACCACTCAGGTAATATTCCATTATTAGTACAGCAAGGCTTTTTAGGATCAATATACTGCACTCCACAAACTTTAGAAGTAGTTGAAGTGCTTTTAAACGATAGTGCAAAAATCCATGAATACGACATTGAATATGTAAACAAAAAAAGAGAACAAAGAGGCGAAGAACCTTTAAAACCCTTATACACATCTAAAGATGTTGAACATTGTTTAAAACACTTTAAGACTGTACCTTATCATGGAGAATTTCATTTAAACGAAGAGATTTCATTTATGTTTACTGACGCTGGACATATTTTAGGGAGTGCGGCAATTAACTTAAAGGTAAAAAATCAGGATAACAAAATCATCCATTTAACCTTTACCGGAGATGTAGGAAAGTATAATGACATGTTATTAAAAGATCCTGAATGTTTCCCTCAAGCCGACTATATAATATGCGAATCGACTTATGGAGATAGATTACATGAAATTGAGCCTGATGCTGAATTACATCTATTAAATGTAGTAAGAAATACGTGCGTAGAAAAAAAAGGAAAATTAATTATTCCTGCTTTTAGCTTAGGAAGGACTCAAGAAAATAGTTTACATCTAGATAAACTAAAAAACAAAAATTTACTTCCAAATATCAAAGTGTATGTTGATAGTCCTTTATCAACTAATATCACAGATATTATGCGAGAAAATGTTGATTGCTTTAACGAAAGACTTCATGAATATATAAAAACAGACGTTGATCCATTTGGTTTTAGCAACTTAAAATATATACGTGAAAAGGAAGAATCTATGGCTCTAAACACAAGTGAAGAACCATGCATTATCATTTCAGCATCGGGTATGATGGATGCTGGTAGAATTAAACATCATTTAGCAAACAATATTGCTAATCCAAAAAATACTGTTTTAGTAGTTGGTTATTGTACACCTAATTCTCTAGGTGGTAAAATTAAAGCTGGTGAAAAAGAAGTTAAAATTTTCGGCAAACTCATCGAATTAAATGCGAATGTTGAAATTATTGATTCATATAGCGCTCATGCTGATTACAGTGAATTAATTCGATTCTTATCTTGCCAAGACAAATCAAAAGTTAAAAAAATATTTTTAGTTCATGGCGACCCAAATGCTAAATTAGCTTTCAAAGAAAAGTTAATGAATGAAGGATACTCTGATGTTATCTTACCAAACAAAACAGAAGTATTTAATTTAAATTAAAAAAACACATCTATTTGATTTACAAATAGTTAAAAATAATTTAAGTAATCCAAATTGATTTCTCTCATCTCAAAAACTGACAAATGTCAGTTTTTGTTAAGAACTCTCCTATACCTTTGGTGGATGTTTTTGTAAAAATGAATACCTTGGGAAAAACAAACTCACTAATAATGGAGAGCTTAAATGCTTTATTTGAATACACTACCGAGGGTATTATTATTGCCAATCAGGCAGGAGTAATTATTCGAGCAAATCCTAGTTCCGAAAAATTATTCGGTTATGAAAATGGGGAGCTACTAAATCAAAAAATTGAAATATTAGTCCCAAATAAATTTTCTCATACACACCAAAAACACAGAGATAATTATAATCACAATCCTCATCCACGTTCAATGGGAAAAGGGTTAGATTTATATGGGAAAAAGAAAAATGGAGTTGAATTCCCTGTGGAAATAAGTTTGAGTCATTATAAAACTGATGATGAAATGTTTATCATTGCTTTTATTATTGATAGAACTGAAAGAAAAGAAGCTGAAGAACGCATAAAAAGAGTAAATGCAGAACTTGAATTAAAAGTTGAGGAAAGAACCAAAATTTTAAAAGAGACATTACATCAATTAGAAGCATCTAAAGATGAGTTAAGTGCAGCACTAGAAAAAGAAAAAGAACTAAACGATATGAAGTCTCGTTTTGTAACGATGGCCTCTCATGAATTTAGAACTCCATTAAGTACAATTCTTTCCTCTGCCTCGTTAATAGGAAAATATAAAAACACTGAAGAAGAAGAAAAACGTCATAAACATGTAGATAGAATAAAATCGGCAGTAACAAATATGACACTTATCTTAAACGATTTTTTATCTGCTGGAAAATTAGAAGAAGGAAAAATAAATGTAAACCTTATAAAAATAGATATTCCTGCATACATTCACGAAAGTTTGAGTGAATTAAGTAATTTCTTAAAACTAGGCCAAATAGTAAACTACAATCACCAAGGCGATAACTATTTTGTTTGCGATAAGCAGTTTTTAAAAAACATGATTATCAATTTAGTATCTAATGCAAGTAAATTTTCAGCAGAAAATAAAACAATAGATATTACAACCATCAATACAAATACAGAACTTCAATTAATTGTAAAAGACTCTGGAATGGGTATTCCGGTGGATGAACAAAAAAATTTATTTGAAAGATTTTTCCGTGCAAAAAATGCTTCTAACATTCAAGGTACTGGATTAGGATTAAGTATTGTTGCCAAATATGTTGAAGTTTTAAAAGGCTCTATCAAATTTGACAGCGAATTAAACATAGGAACAACGTTTTATATAAAATTACCATTACAAAATGAAGACAATTCTTTTAATTGAAGACAACACAGAAGTTAGAGAAAATACAGCCGAAATTTTAGAACTTGCTAACTATAAAGTTTTACAAGCCGAAAATGGAAAAATTGGTGTTGAAATAGCTAACTATAATGATATTGATTTAATTATCTGTGACATCATGATGCCTGTTTTGGATGGGTATGGCGTTATTCACTTGTTAAGTAAGAACCCAAAAACAGCTGCCATTCCATTTATATTTTTAACCGCAAAATCAGAAAGAGGTGATTTTAGAAAAGGAATGGAAATGGGCGCTGATGACTACATTACGAAACCATTTGATGATATCGAATTATTAAAAGCAGTTGAAAGCAGATTAAAAAAAGCTGAACTTTTGAAAACAGATTATTCAAGAG
>JBBIUW010000273.1:0-4464 GCA_037440045.1 Sphingobacteriaceae bacterium | reverse complement strand
GGATGTGGCCTCGACATAATGCTGATTTTTCAGTATTTCGTATTTACGCTAATAAAAATAACGAGCCTGCTGAATACAGCCCTGACAATGTTCCTTACAAACCTAAACATGTTATTCCTATCTCTATGAAAGGCTATAACCAAGGTGATTTTACAATGGTATACGGTTTTCCTGGTCGTACTCAAGAATACTTATCGAGCTATGCCGTGGATATGATTATGAACGAAAGTGATCCTTTAAAAGTATCACTTCGCGAAAAACGTTTAAATATTATGAATGCAGATATGTTGCAAAGTGATGCTGTTCGTATTAATTATGCTAGCAAATATGCAAGCATTGCCAACTACTACAAAAAATGGATGGGCGAAATGAACGGTTTAAAAAAATATGATGCCGTTGCTAAAAAACAATTATTCGAAAAACAATTTACAGATGCTATTAGTTCGGACCCCGCAAAAAAAGACAAATACGGTAACATTTTTTCTCAACTTCAAAAAATTTATGCCGAATATAAAGTCTTGAACAAGCAAGTTGATTATTACAGCGAGTGTCTAATGGCCATTGAAGCATTTACGCATGCTAGAAATTATATTTCGTTAATGACCGAACTAACAAAAAAACAAAAAGGCATTAGTAACACTTTTGACAAAACTATAGCTGAATATAAAAAATTGGCATTTTATAAAGTATACAACAAACCAACAGATATTAAAATTTGTGAAGCTATGCTTCATGAATATATAAATGGCGTTCCATCTTCTAACCGACCTTATGTATTAGATTCCTTCATTGTTGCTCATAAAAATGATGCAAAAAAAATGACTGAATTTTTATTTTCAAATACCAATTTTGTAGATAAAGACAAAACGGAATCGATGCTGAATGATTTTGAAAAATACCCTCAATTATATGAAAGAGATCCTGTTTATCAAATCACAAATGCTATTATGAAATATTATAGTACTTCGGTTTTTCCTCAATTTCAATACGATGAAAGAGAAATTAACGAATTACAAAAGCTATATGTTCAAGGACAAAAAGAAGTATTTAAAGACAAGAAATTTTATCCAGATGCCAACTCAACCTTACGAGTAGCCTATGGAAAAGTAAATAGCTATATCCCTAAAGATGGTGTTGAATATAATTACTACACAACATTAGATGGTATTATGGAAAAATATATCCCAAATGATGAAGAGTTTGATATACCAGAAAAATTAAAAGATTTATACAACAAAAAAGATTATGGTCAGTATGCTAATAAAGATGGTAAACTACAAGTAGCTTTTACAGCTAGTAATCATACAACGGGCGGCAATAGCGGAAGCCCTGTATTTAATGCCAAGGGACAACTTATAGGCACTAACTTCGACAGAAACTGGGAAGGGACTATGAGCGATATTATGTATAATCCTAACCAATGCAGAAACATTGTGCTAGATGTGCGTTACACTCTTTTTGTGATTGATAAATTTGCTGGAGCTGGTTATTTATTAAATGAAATGAAATTGGTGAAGTAGCCCTGTTATCTAAAAAAGCCCTATCTTTGCGCCATGTCATTTGAAGGAAAAACTGTATCGTTTCATACACTTGGTTGTAAACTGAATTTCTCAGAAACATCAACGATTGCTCGTTTGATGCAGGAGAAAGGTTTTCAAAAAATGCCGTTTGATTCGGGTGCTGATGTGTGTGTTATAAACACCTGTTCGGTAACCGAAAATGCAGATAAAGAATGTAAGCAAATTGTTAAATCTGCTTTAGCAAAAAACCCAGAAACTTTTATTGCAGTAGTAGGTTGTTACGCTCAATTAAAACCTGATGAAATTTCAAATATTGAAGGTGTGGATGTGGTTTTAGGAGCTTCCGAAAAATTTAAACTTTTAAATTACATCAATTTCTCTGGAAAAAATATACACACAGAAATTCATAACTGTGAAATTTCTGACGTTCATACCTTTGTAGATTCATTTTCTGTTGGAGATAGAACACGCTCTTTCTTAAAAGTACAAGATGGTTGTGATTATAGCTGTACATTTTGTACTATTCCTTTAGCTCGTGGCAAGAGCCGAAGCGATACTATTGAAAATGCAGTAGCTAATGCAAAAAAAATAGCTGCAAGTGGCGTTAAAGAAATTGTTTTAACGGGTGTAAACTTAGGCGATTTTGGCTATGGTGTTGATATTGACAAAGAAACCAAAAAACGTAAAGAGTATAATTTCTTAGATTTAATTAAAGAACTTGATAAAGTAGAAGGCATTGAACGTATTCGAATTTCTTCTATCGAACCAAATTTATTGACCAATGAAGTGATTGAGTTTGTAGCTAACTCAAACCGTTTTATGCCTCATTTTCATATTCCTTTACAAAGTGGAAATAATGAGATTTTAGCAAAAATGAAACGCCGTTATAAGCGAGAACTATACCAAGACCGAGTAGCAAAAATTAAAGAACTAATGCCTCATTGTTGTATTGGAGTTGATGTAATTGTTGGTTTTCCGGGAGAAAAAAATGAACATTTTACAGACACCTATAATTTCATTAATTCTTTAGATGTTTCTTATTTACATGTTTTTACTTACAGCGAACGTGATAATACAGAAGCTATAGAGATGAAAGGTATTGTTGATTATGCTGAGCGTAAACGTCGAAACAAAATGCTACGAATTTTATCTGCTAAAAAACTACGTTTGTTTTACGAGCAAAACTTAAATAAAGAACATAAGGTACTTTTTGAACACGAAAACAAAAATGGGATTATGAATGGTTTTACCGAAAACTACGTTAAAATAGTTTATCCTTATGATGAGAAATTGGTGAACCAATCTGTTACAATTCAAACTAAATCAATTACCGAAGACGGGTTTGTTAGTGCAGAAATAGTTTCTGTTATCATTTAATATCCTACTAAACTTGTTTCAACATCTCTGAGACTTTGAAACAAGTCCAAGGTGACTAGAATTTACTCTAAAATTCATCTTAACTTATTAAAATCCCGAAGTTTAAAACATTTTAAGGTTTTTCCTCAATTTTGCCCTCTTGCCCTTATTTTTAATACCTATAAGCCATGGCAACAACAAAAAACAAATTCAGAGAAAAACCAATTGAGGAGACTTCAAAAGCAGATAACAATATCGATAAAAATGATATTGAAGAAACTGTTTTATCTTCTTCAAAAAATAAAGCAAAATCTAACAAGACAGATTCAGCTAAAACAACTAAAGCTAAAACAGAGAACAAGTCTTCTGTTAACGAAACAAAAGCATCGTTACTTGAACGTTGGAATAAAACGGTATCTATTTACAAAAACGAACGCACACAAAAATTAGTTGGCTTACTATTAATGTTGGCGGGAGTTTATTTGTTTATTGCCCTACTCTCTTATATTTTTACTTGGGAAAAAGACCAAGATAAAGTATTAGGTCCTTTATCAGAATTGTTTGCTATTGATACTAAAGTGTTTAACTGGCTTGGAAAGTTTGGTGCTTTGGTATCTCACCAATTTATGTATAAATGGTTTGGAGTAGCGTCATTTATTTTAGTTCCTGTTTTTATCATTTACGGATTACAAAAAGTATTAAACAAACAAATCACTAAACCATCATCTTTTACAGCCAAATGGTTGTTTTTTATGGTTTGGACAAGTTTAGTATTGGCTTTCTTTTTTCATGATAAATTATTTTTCTTAGGCGGGGGCTATGGTTATATTTTAAATAGTCAAATATCAAACTATGTTGGTAGCATTGGAACATTAGCCATTTTAGCGTTTAGTATGCTGGCGTTTTTAGTATTAAGTTTTAATATGAATTTTAATATTCAAAAAGATGTTATTCCAAGTTTAGAAAATGAAACTATTATTGAAGATGAGTTAAAAGAAGAATCTAATGCCATCAATCCTCATGCTAATACTGTTTTTGAAAAAGAACCAAGTTTAAGCAAAGAAGAGGAAGAAGCCTTATTAAACTTTGAAGTTATTTCTACCAATGCACCTTCTAATGAAGAGCCTATATCTGTAGAAGAAAAAACTGAAACCATTCCTTTAGATTTAGAAGTTACTCCTACAACTGAAGAACCGAAAAAAGACTTAGACTTTGAAATAAACAATCCAAGTGCTGATGAAATCATTACAGAACCCGCATTTGTAAAAGAAGAACCAAAAGAAAATTCAATTACGTTAGATGATGAAGTTAAAGCGGCTCAATTAGTTGAAGAATTTGGACAATATGACCCTACTTTAGATTTAGGTCATTATCAATTTCCGAGTCCTGAATTATTAATTGATTACGGTGAAATAGTGGATGGTGTTGACGATTATAAATGATGACACAAGTTATGCGGTACAAGAGTGCGACGCAACAACAGCTTCATTGAAATACAAAAGCTGGTAACAAAACAATTTTAATCATTCTTAATTACCGCGCCGCCTTTCATTACAAATTTTACATTGCCCATTACTTTTATATCCTG
>JBBIUW010000272.1:0-4505 GCA_037440045.1 Sphingobacteriaceae bacterium | reverse complement strand
AATGGATTTGGTTTTACATCATAAGAAAATGTAGATTGTTTTTTAACCATTTTCCTAAACCATTGCAACCAACTAATAAAGCGGTTGTGCCAACAGCAAGACTTAAATTTCGTAAAGTTTTAGTATTCATCATTTATAAGGGTTATGTATTTTTTATTTTCCGCACAAATTTATAAAATAATTAATAACTGCCTAATTATTTTAGTCATAATCTAAAAAAAAATCCCGCAATTAGCGGGATTTTTGTAGTATTTCTGTAGCAATGATTATTTAGCTATGGCATTTACTTTTTTAGTTAACTTAGATTTTAAGTTAGCTGCTTTATTTTTGTGAATAACACTTTTCTTAGCTAATTTATCTAACATCGCTACAACTTTTGGTAATAAAGCTGTTGCTTCTTTCTTTGTACCAGTTTCACGTAATTTTTTTACTGCATTACGAGTAGTTTTAGCATAGTAACGATTTGATAAACGCTTAGCGTCATTTGATCTAATTCTTTTTATTGCCGACTTATGATTTGCCATTCTATTAAGGTATTAATTCTGTTTTTAAATTGGATTGCAAATATACACTTTTTTTTATAATTACAAATGTTAATAACAAATATTTATCTAATATGGTCTAAAACTTACATTTGCGAAAGTATATGAGTATTAAAAAAGCATATTTATTGTTTCTTTTTGTGATTTCTTTATCTGTTTTGGGGCAAACAGAGGGTGAAATTATCAAAAACCTAGTTCCGAATGGTAGTTTTGAGAATTTTAGAAAAAAATCGGGGAATATCAAAAATGCGATTCCTTGGCAGCAAATAGCCAGTGTTGATTATTATCAAGAGCCCATTAGTAATGATACTACGGCTCATAAAGGCGCTAGAACAGGATCTTGCTATGCAGGATTAAGATTTCAGAAAAAATATAAAGAGTTTTTACAAGTTAAATTAGCTGAACCATTGCATAGAGGTACTATTTATGAGTATGAAATGTATGTTCGTTTGGCTTTTTGGAGTAATGCGTCTTTAAAATCTTTTGGAGCATTATTTACAAAAATGGGATACAAAAGTCAGGGTGATGTTGTAAGAACAGCTTTAATTGATTCGGTTAGTAAAAAAGGAAGTTTTATCAATGGTTATAGATGGTTTAAAGTGTCTGGTAAATATCAGGCTGATGGTGGTGAAAAGTATTTAACTATTGGAAATTTTAATGCCAATGTTAAAAAAGATATGATTAGAATGAATGTTTTTAAACTAGGATTTAAAGAGGCTTATTATTTTATAGATGATATTAAGTTAGTAAAGGCAAAAGAAGTGGTAGAAAAAGTAAAAGTTGAAATCGTTGGTTCTTTTAATATTGATGCTCAGGATTCTGTTTTAGAAGTGAAAAAAGATGTGAAAGTGGGAGAGAAAATTGCTTTAAAAAATATCTTTTTCGAAAACGGACATTATTATTTGTTACCCGAATCGTATTCTGAGTTAAATAAGTTGGCTCAATATCTTTTAAGGAATCCAAGTATGGAAGTGCAAATTAACGGACATTCTGATAATGTAGGTTCTAAGGGTAAAAATCAAAAAATATCAGAACAACGTGCACGAGAAGTGTTTGAATACTTGATTAAAAAAGGGGTGCAAAACAAAATGTACTTTAAAGGTTTTGGAAGCTCGATGCCAATTGCTAGTAACGATGATGATATTGGAAGAGCGAAGAATAGACGAGTGGAGTTTGAGATTATAAAAACTAACTAGATAATTTATTATGCAATTAATAGAAAAAGATAATGCCAAAACAATTAGAGCTTGGACTTTTTATGATTGGGCAAATTCTGTGTTTCCTTTAGTTATAACTTCGGCTATTTTCCCAAATTTTTATGATTATCAAACAACTCATGATGTTGCAGGGAATTTTACAGGACATAATGTGTCATTTTTTGGTATTGAGTTCGAAAACCAAAATATTTATTCGTTTGTATATGCTTTTGCGCTTTCTATTGTTGTAATTATTACTCCAGTATTAAGTGGAGTGGCTGATTATTTAGGAAATAAAAAACGATTCTTGCAATTTTTCTGTTATTTAGGAGCTCTTTCCTGCATGTGTTTATTCTTTTTTAAACGAGAGCATTTAGAATTAAGCTTTTTGCCTTTTATTACCGCAACAATAGGTTTTTGGGGCAGTTTGGTGTATTACAACTCTTATTTACCTGAAATAGCATCCGAACAAAACCAAGATAATGTGAGTGCTCGAGGTTTTGCTTTAGGGTATTTTGGAAGTTCTTTATTGCTGATTATTTGTCTTGCTTTAGTGATGACAAAAAGTGTGTGGCATTTATTAGATGATTTAAATGAATATAAAGGAATAGATGTCCGTATATCATTTTTATTGGTTGGCATTTGGTGGATGGGTTTCGCACAATATACTTTTAGAAGATTACCAAACATATCACACGAAGCGCATGGTACAGATAAAAAAGGATTATTGTCAAAAGGATTTAAAGAATTAAGCAATGTGTGGGCACAAATTAAACAACTACCCGCAATGAAACAATTTTTGGCAGGGTACTTTTTTTACAATATGGGTGTACAAACTATTATGGTTGTGGCTGTATTATTTGCTCGTAACGAAATTGATTGGGGAGTAGGTGAGGCTGCCGAAAAATCTAAAACAACGGCTTTAATTATCAGTATTTTAATTATTCAGTTTGTGGGAATTGCAGGTTCATTTTTATTTTCATGGATGTCGAGAAAAATTGGAAATATTAAATCGTTGATGATATCTATTTCTGTTTGGATTTTTATTTGTGTGTTTACATTTTTAGTAGTTCATACTCCTCTAGAATTTTATATCGTCGCCTTTTTAGTTGGTTTAATGATGGGCGGTATTCAGGCTTTATCCAGAAGCACTTACAGTAAATACATTCCCGAAACGGATGATCACACTAGTTTTTTTAGTTTTTATGATGTAGTTGAAAAACTAGGAATGATACTGGGTACTGTTTCTTTTGGCGTAATTAGTCAAATTACAGGTGGTATGCGTAACTCAATTTTATCGCTTATTATATTTTTTATTATTGGTTTATTTGCTTTAATACCATTAATTAAAAAAGCGAAGGCTTAATTAAGTTGTTGTATAGCTTTGTTTTGAATTTTTGAAAACAACACAAGCATACAACTAGCTCCAATGGTAGCATACAGCATATCTGATTGGGTGTCCCAAATATAACCCTGAGTTCCCAAAAATGCTTCGGCCGATTGACTAGAAAATACAGCAACGCCCCATTCTAAAAACTCATAAAAAGCACTAATGGTAACACAAGTGCAAACGGTTAAAAAGGCTAACCAGTTTTTAGTAACAATGTGTTTTCTCACAAATAGTTCTCTTATAATCATGGCAGGTACAAAACCCTGAGCAAAGTGTCCTACCTTATCGTAATTGTTGCGGCTTTGGTGAAACACTTCTTTTATCCAATCAAACAAAGGAACTTCAGCATAGGTGTAATGACCTCCCACAAACAAAATATAACAATGCACTAAAATAAAGCAGTAGGTTAAAAATGAAAATTGAAATTTCTTAAAGGTTAAACTAAGCACAATCACCCCAATAATAGCTGGAAACACTTCTAAAATCCAGGTAAAATAATCGTGAGGTTGAATGGCAGAAGCTATAAAACCCATGGCAAAAATAATAAGGAGAATAAGGTGTTTTTTCATAGTTTATGATATTTATTGAAAGCTAGTTTAAAGGTACTATGTTTATGTGCATTTGCAAAACGAGAATACTTTTCGCAATGGTTACTGAGCTTGTCGAAGTAAGCGACCTTGAATTTGCAAATGCTTGTGTGCCTGTACTGAGCGCAGTCGAAGTATCTGCCCGCATAAGTTTTAGGTGTGGTTATAAGGCCTATATATTAAATATTATTGCTAGCAAAACAATTATTCCAATTAAATATAGTCTACTTTTAAATGATGCGTTTGATAGTTCAGAAAGTTTCCTTTCATAATTATAGGCTTGGTCTTTATATTTTGCTTTAAATGAAATTCTCGCTAAAAGTGGAGATATGTAAGCAAGATATTTAAGATCATCTTCTAAAGGCTCATTAGCTCTATCTCCTTTTCTTTAATTACGTTTTGTTCTTTCTTTACAACTTCAATTTGGTCTATAGAAATATTGCGCTTGTCAAACTCCCGTTGCGCAGAAAAAATTAAGTCTTCTACATATTCTTCACGTCTCGCTGAAAGAATAGTGATTAATTCTTCGTCAGTCTTCTTAGAAATAATATTGTCAAAATTAGTTTTCATATATATTAAGTGTCGAAATAGGTTGCTTATAACGGCTGTCAACTGAACTTTGCAGCTCAGGGCATTGTTAACCGAATATTAGTAACAAAGATAAAATGTTTGAATGTATTTGCAAAAGCCTTGTTGTCTGACAAACTGTTGCCTTAGCGTATATTATGGGCTGCTATTTTATTTTTAAGCCACTTAGGTCTTTAGGAATATATGTGTATTTGTCGTCGCA
>JBBIUW010000271.1:0-4521 GCA_037440045.1 Sphingobacteriaceae bacterium | reverse complement strand
AAATTAATAGGCTCATGTACTTAATTGCTTAAAAACCAGCATTTTAATCATTTTCTTAGAGCAATGAAATGCAGTAAAAAGCAAAGGAAATGTTCAAATGTTTAACCCCATGTTTTACCCTTAATTTTGTGTTCAGTATTAATTTTGAAAGAAAAAAAATATGGCAACATCGGTAAAAATCGTCTTCAGAAAGGAGAAAATGAACAATAAAGGCGAAGCCCCACTATATATTAGAATTATCAAAAATCGCACACCAAAGTACATTGCATTAGGTGTAATAGTTCATAAAGACAATTGGGATGAAGAAAATAAACGTGTTAGAAAGGGCATGAAAAACTCCCAAAGAATTAATAATACTATTATTAATAAACTAGCAGAAGCTGAAAACCAAGCTTTGGAACTTGAGAAAAACTCCAAAAATATTTCTTCAGCAGAAATTAAAGAAAATATAATGGGTAAAGAATCCCCTAGTTTTTTTGACTATACCAAACTTTATTTCATGGACATTAAAGGCAAAGTTGCAGGTTCAACTTACGATAAAGCAGAAGGAGTAATCAATAAAGTTAAGGAATACATGAATGGTAAAGATTTAAGCTTTGAAAATTTAACTACCCGATGGCTTAAAGAATATGAGCATCACATGCGTAATAAAAAAAAGAATTGCACAAATACTGTTTATGCTAACATGAAAATAATTCGTCGAATAATGAATGAGGCAGTGAAAGATAAAGTAATTAAATATGATGAGAATCCATTTTTATGGTACAAATACAAATGGGAAAATGTAGAAAAAAACTTTTTAGTTGAAACAGAAATTGAAGTGATTGAAGAACTTGATTTATCTAGTTATAATAAAAGAGTTGTTAATACTCGAAATGCTTATATTTTATCAGCATATGCAGGTGGTTTAAGAATTTCAGATGTATGTAGACTAAAATGGTCTCATTTTGATGGTGTAAGAATTTTCCTTTATACTAAGAAATGTAAGGGCGTTCCAGTTTCAATCAAATTGCCTAAAAAGGTAATTGATATAATAATGCTTTATTATAATGAAAATGTAAGTCCTGACGATTATATTTTCCCTTTTTTAAGTAATGACGTTGATTATTCTGATGAAGATTTTTTAACTAAAGCTATTGCTTCACAAGACGCAATGTGTAATGAAGCATTAAAAATCATTGGTAAAAAAGCAGAAATTGAAAAACATTTAACATTTCATACTTCTCGTCATACATGGGCAACAAGAGCGTTGAAAAAAGGAATGCGAATAGAATACGTTTCAAAACTAATGGGGCATGGTAATATTAAAACAACTCAAGGCTATGCTAAAATAGTCAATGAGGAACTTGATAAGGCTATGGATGTATTCTCTGAGCCTGCACCGCAATATAACTTAAAATTAGCTTAATAAATTGCTATATTTTGTAGCAATTTAATGCTATATTTATAAACATTAACATTTTATTCAACCGTTTTGCTTTAATTTAGTAAAACGGTTTTTTTATTTTTTGTTATGTACACGTTTGTTATTAGTTCCCCTTTTGTAGAGCATCCAATTGTTGATATTACACAATTTGATGCACACGAATATGCTATTTGCATATTCGATGAGAAGCAACCGGCAAATTTTTTAAATGGCGGTAAATTCTATTTAGAGCAGTATTGTAAATGTTTGCTTCACAAACTATTTACAATACCTAAATCCAAAATAAAACCTTTTATACAATACCAGTGTTATAAAATGCAGGAGCCTATTGTATGGCTCAATAAATTAGAAAAACTGATTGATCTAAACAGAGAACTATTCACTACCAAAGAACAGGTAGTTAAATTCGAAAAAGCTTTAATGATAATTGAAGTCATGCGTGATGCTATTGAACACCAGGTTAGTAGCCAAAAGAATACATTTGATATAAAAGAAGTAAAGCAGAAACTCAAGCAATATGATACAGTTGAGGATAAATTATTTTATCTGTGTGAAGTAGAAACTGAATACAAGCAAGAGCGTCCGGCAATATTGAACCCTCATTCCGTGCCATTTGACGAGCAAATTAGCTTAGAAATAGAAAAACTAAATAAACAAGAGGCATTAAGAGAGAAATCAAATCTCAAAAAAGGTACAGTTACCATTACTAATAAAACTAATGCTATACCTCCAATAAAACTTAATTGTAATATCAATTATTTTGTTGATGTGTTCTTTCAACTCTCGCAAGAAAAACAAGCTATAGCAAACCCTTTAAAAGAAATATCAGAGTTTATTGCGAGTAATGTTATTGATAAAGATGGCAATCAAATTTCTGCCGACTCGGTTTACACCATGTTAAAACCATCCAATTTTGATAAAAGACCTAAAGGGAACTCTCGTTTTAAACTAGAATAGCTGCATTGATTTTCACAATGTTGTATATAAAATAGTTCCCGGGAACTGTTCCGTCACCAAGTCACTTTTTTTCTCTGCACACTTTTGCCCCATAATCATTTAAAAACAAACAATTATGGAAGCAGTTATCTTATCAAAAGAGCAGTTCAATACATTGGCAGGCTCAATCGAAGAAATCAAAACAAAAATCGACAACCAAAACAAAAAACCACAGGAGATTTTTGTCGACAATCAAGAGTTTTTACTCTTAATGAAAATTTCAAAACGTACCGCACAAACTTGGCGCGATGAAGGGAAAATTTCATTTTCTCAGGTCGGCAATAAAATCTACTACAAACTAAACGATGTAGAGGATTTATTGAATAAGCATTACGTTAAGGCATTTAAAAAGTAAGGAGGCGTAATATGGAAAAATACAGTGAAACACTACACGACCTTACTTGGCCCGAATTGATGCAACAAGTTGCCTCAATTATTAGCAGAGATGAAAAATCATTAGAAAGTAATGTAAACTATTACATGAAATTATTTAATGACAGCAGCACCGACAAAAATCAGTTAAATAAGCTTTTTGAAAAACTTCAGTTAGACAAATTGCGCCATGCTTATTTCTCAGAACTTTTTGTGAGATTGGAGGAACAAAATTACAAAATGATGATTATGAGTTTGGAAAGTTGCATACAACAAGAAACTCATATTCAGAACAAAACGCCAAAAGACTGGTCGGCAACCATTCGGTTCGAAAACGGACAAGTCAAAGTGTATTTTATGGCTTTGTCTTACTATCAATAATTTTTCAGTTTTAAATAATAACATTTATTTCCTCCCAACTTGCACTGAGCATAGTCGAAGTGTTGGGGAGGACAAAGGAGGGGCTTATGTTCGATATTCCAAAACCACAAAATCACAACGTAATTTCAAACCCGGCTTTGCCGGGTATTGATAATTCTAAAATCAAGCTCGAACAACTACTAGCATCACAGCGTAAAATTGCTGAAAACAAATGCAAACCAATTTCGTTTTCACAACCCATCGTTTGGCAAAAAGAAAACCCGGTTTTCTTTCCCAAAACAATCAATGTTATACAAGGTAAGGCGGGCGTTCACAAATCACGTCTTGCTGAAACTATTTGCGCATCTTTGCTTAAAAAAACAGATTGTAATAATGATTTGTTAGGGTTTAAAACCAATTTGCTTTCACGTTATGCTATTTGTTATGTAGATACTGAACGAAATTTATCAGAGCAATTACCTTATTCCTTGCAACAAATTCAACTTAAAGCAGGATATGAAATAAACGAAGATCCTTACGGCTTCGATTATATTTCATTACTAGAATTTGGCAGAGAAGAACGGTTTGATATGTTGAATTTATACTTGGAACATGCACGTAAAAAATTCCCAATTCATTTATTCATCATTTTAGACGTGATAACCGATTGTGTTTTTAATTTCAATGATACAAAAGATAGTATGAAATTAATCGATATGATGAACCAAACTATCAATCGTTACGATGTCACATTTTTATGTTTGATACATGAAAACCCGGGAAGTGCAGATAAAGCTAGGGGGCATTTAGGAACAGAAATACTAAACAAAGCCAGTACGGTTATTCAAATTGGGTTCGAAAAAGATGCTCAAAACCATAATACCGATTTATTAAAAGTGGCGTATTTAAAATGTCGTAGTTCAAAGAAACATGAACCTTTTTATGTTCAATATTCCGACTCAGAGAAAGGATTGATTATAGCCGACCCAAATGACACTCAAATTATTTTAGATAAAAAGAATCATAAAGCAGCACTTTCTGAAACCTTAGACTTACTAGCACAAATTTTAGTCTCAGAAACGCCAAGAAAGGAATTACTGGAGCTTTTAACCGATGAATTAGATTGTAGTAAGCGTACAATCATAAGTCGCTTGAAACAAATTATCGATACTGCCATTGTCATCGAGCAAAATGAAGTAAACCACACACTTTGCACTCGTGCAGTAAACAAAGAAATCGTTTATTACTTAAACCCCTTAAAATCAAATGTTTAAATCAAAAATTGCCACGAATGCAGAGTGCAAACCCATATATAAGGGTTTGCACTCTGCATTCATTAATATTGTGTTATGTCATATATTTTCAAT
>JBBIUW010000270.1:0-4525 GCA_037440045.1 Sphingobacteriaceae bacterium | reverse complement strand
AATAAATATTTTCCTGCATCCAGCATTGATTTTAGAGGGACTAATCCTACTAACTCAGAGCCTGTAACTCTTATACCTCTTTCTGTGGCTTTTTTGCAAACTTCGTCAAATGCAATATGTAATGGCGTGATGTTGATGTTTGTTAAGTTCATTGAAATTTGAGCAACTCCGTATTCCTCAATAAACCAACCAATAGCTTTTACAGATTTTAAAGAACCAGGAATAGAAACTGGATTACCATTAGCATCTGTTACTACTTTTCCATTAATTGGGTCACCTTCTCTTTTTACACGACCAGCCTCACGAACATCAAATGCAATGGAATTTGCGCGACGCGTTGAGGTAGTATTTAAATTAACGTTATAAGCAACCAAAAAATCACGAGCACCAATAACCGTAGCTCCACGTTTTGCATCAAATTCAGTTGGACCGAAATCAGGTTTCCACTCAGGTAATTTAATTTTTTTGAAAAAACCTTCGTATTCACCTGCTCTAATTACTGATAAATTGCTTCTTTCTTTATTTGATTGAGCAGCCTCGTATAAGTATATAGGAATCTGTAATTCTTTTCCAACGTGTTCTCCTAATTTTTGAGCCCATTTAGCAGTTTCTTCCATGCTAATGTTGGCAATTGGAATTAAAGGACAAACATCTGTAGCGCCCATACGAGGGTGTTCGCCTTTGTGTTTACTCATGTCAATTAATTCGCCAGCTTTTTTTATAGCCAAAAATGCTGCATCAATTACTGCTTGAGGTGTCCCCACAAAAGTTACTACTGTTCTGTTAGTAGCTTTACCTGGGTCTACATTTAAAAGTCTAACGCCTTCAACAGATTCAACTTCATCTGTAATTTGTTTGATGATTGATAAATCTATTCCTTCAGAAAAATTTGGAACGCATTCGATTAATTGTTGCATAAGTATTTAAGATTTTATAATTAAAATTTATGAGGTTTAAAATTAGGAAAATAATAGAAAACACGGGTGCTTTAATTAAAATCGATATTAATTTTAATTAACAATGACGTATAAATAACAATTTTAGGATGTAATGCTCGTTTTGAGGCATAACATTATATTTGTTTGTAATATTTAGATAATTGAATCCTAATACACATATTTTTATTCATACCCACAAAATTACGCCTAGGGTTAAGTATACTTTTAATTTAATTTTAAAGGATTGTTTAGGTTTAGAATTTACACTAACAAATAATATTGATGATTATAAGGCATTTGAGGGGAATAAATTTTCATATAGTTTACAAGATGTAGAAAGCGATTTTCATATAGTTGCTCATCATTTATTATTTGAATCGGGGATAAAAGAGCAAACAATTCAAATTCAAAATCACGAACTGTATTTTAAATATTTTTTTAAAACTTACCATTCGATATTGCCATTTGATATTTTTGCAGCGTCTTTTTATTTGGTCAGTCGTTATGAAGAGTATTTACCTTTTATACCTGATGCGTTTAATAGATTTGAAGCTGAAAATAGCTTAGCATATCAATACGATTTTTTAAATATTCCTTTAGTAAACTTATGGATAGAAGAATTTGAAAAAATACTCATTCAAAAGTTTCCTAATTTACTTATTACTCATAAAACGTACTCGTTTATATCTTCTATAGATATTGATACAGCTTATAAGTATCAAGAAAAAGGCGTTATGAGGTCTATTGGTGGTTATTTAAAATCAATAGTGAGCTTTGATAAAGAAGATTTAAAACAACGTACAGAAGTTTTATTAAATAAAGAAAAGGATCCATTTGATTCATATGACTACCAACTTTCCATTCAAAAAAAATATAAATTAAAAGTTATTTATTTCTTTTTGTTAGGTGATTATGGTATGAATGATAAAAATCATCCGTCAAATAATTATGGATTTCAGCAACTTATAAAGCATTTATCAGACTATGCCTTGGTTGGGATTCATCCTTCTTTTGGGTCAAACGGAAATATAAATCAGGTAAAAGTAGAGATTAGCCGCTTAGCTAAAATAACACATCGTGATATTTTTAACTCTCGTCAACATTTTTCGATGTTGAAATTTCCTGATACTTACGCCACATTACTAGAGCTAGGCATTACAAATGATTACTCCATGGGATATGCTAATTACAATGGATTTAGAGCAAGTTTTTGTATGCCTTTTTATTGGTATGATTTAGATGATGAATTAGAAACAGGGTTGAAAATACATCCGTTTTGTTTAAGTGAAACTTCGCTGAGGTATAAAGACCAAGCCACACCTCAAACAGTTGCAACGTTTGCGAATCAAATTATCAAAGAAGTGAAAAAGTATAATGGAGAATTGGTTACAATTTTTCATAATGATACTATGGGAACAGCTCTAGAATGGTATGATTGGCAGCAGGTGTATGAAGAAATTATACAATTAGCAATAGATAAGTAATGGTTTTAGTTTATTCAAATTATATCACACCTAGGCTTATCTATGCTTTAGATATAGTGTTTAAAGTGAGTTTAAATACAACGTATCAATTAACTCAAAACAAGGAAGAGTTTCTAAAATATGAGTTGCCTAAATTTTCTTATACTGAGGATAAAGAAGTAGAGGGGATTTTTATACAAAGCAATGGGATTTTATTTGAAAAAACGATTAGGCACAAATTACCTTCAGCAGAAATGCAATATGTTGATTTTCCTAAATTTTTCAAATCAAAGAACCTTGATTTTTTAGGGTATGATATATTGGCAATGGTGTTTTATTTTACGTCACGATATGAGGAATATTTACCAACAGATTTAGATGAACATCAACGTTTTCAGGCAGAAAAAAGTTTAGCTTTTCAGTATCATTGTTTGCAAATTCCTTTTCTAAATATTGCCATACAGCAATTTGCAGATAAATTAAAAGAGCAATTCAAAGAATTGAAATTTTACCCTAATCATTTTCGATATCTTTCTACTATTGATATTGATAATGCCTTCGCATATGCTCATAAAGGTATTAAACGAAATATTGGAGGCTTAGTGAAAGATGGTATTTTATTTAAATACCATCGCATCATGCAGCGAATAGTTAGTAATGTTAATGATAATAAAGATCCATATAATACCTTTGAAAGTATTGATTCCCTGAGCTTACAAACACAAACAGCTTTACACTATTTTGTTTTAATTGGCGATTATTCAAACTTTGATAAAAATCCACATTATACAAAAACAGGTTTTAAAAAATTGCTAAAAGGCCTTGCTCAAAAATATCCAATAGGTTTACATCCCTCTTACATGTCGTTTAATGATGTAAATAAAATAGGACTTGAGAAAAAACGATTAGAAGACATTATTGAAAAAAAAATAACGAGTGCACGTTGTCATTTTTTAAGAGTGAAGTTACCTCATACATACAGAATGTTTATTGAGCAGGGTATAACAGATGATTATACTATGATTTATGCCTCTGAATGTGGCTATAGAACAGGCTTATGTGTACCTTATCCATGGTTTGATTTAGAAAAAAATGAAATAACAGATTTGATAATTCATTCTAGCACTGTTATGGAAGGTACATTGAGAGATTATAATAAGCTAACACCAAAACAGGCATCGGAAACCATTAGAGCTTTATTAGAACAAACAAAAAAATATGGAGGAGAATTTGTTTCGGTATGGCATAATGATAGTTTTGTACCTGAGCAAAAAGAATGGATAGAAGTTTATAAAGCATTATTACAAACATCTAAAATTTAAATTATTTAGTAATTATGTGTGGCATAAGTGGTATAATTTCAAAAACAAATTCATCGGTTTTTAAAGACATTGTTTTTGAAATGAATCAGGCTATAAAGCACAGAGGTCCTGATGGTGAAGGATTTGTTTTTATTTTAGATAAACAAGTAGTTCCGGTGTATTCCAATGAAACGCCATTAGTAAATAAAGAAAGTCGTTCGTTTTTATTTAATCCAAATACCTCTTTTCAAAACTTCGATAATTCGTTTACAGCTATTTTAGCTCATCGTAGGCTTTCTATTATTGATTTGTCTGAATCTGGACATCAGCCAATGAGCGACACACAAGGCGATTATTGGATTACGTTTAATGGCGAGATCTTTAATTATATTGAATTAAGAGAAGAGTTAAAAAACAAAGGACATGTTTTTGTAACGCAAACGGATACAGAAGTCGTATTAGAAGCTTATAAAGCATGGGGTATTGATTGTTTGCAAAAATTTAATGGCATGTTTGCTTTTTCATTATTTGATAAGAAAAACAATCAGATGTTTTGTGCCAGAGATAGAGTTGGCGTGAAACCATTTTATTATACTAATACCAATCAATGTTTTGCTTTTGCTAGTGAATATAAATCGTTCGTTAAATCTAAATTAATTTCTTTTGATATAAACGAAGAACAGCAATTTGATTTTTTGGTAAATGGGAATTTAGAAACAACAAATCAAAGTTTATTTAAAGGAATTTTTGAATTAAAACCTGCACATTATTTACTCTATAATTTAAACACCCATACGTTTGATGTTATTAAGTATTACCACTT
>JBBIUW010000269.1:0-4543 GCA_037440045.1 Sphingobacteriaceae bacterium | reverse complement strand
TAGATGTTTGTTCTTCTCTGACGCCTTCATATACTCAAAATTCTGTGTCTAGATACACCGTTACACCTTATGTTTCTGTTCGTTGGTTTAGTTCTGATGCAACATTAGCTTGCCCTGTTTCTACAGGTAATTCGTACTCTCCTAACAATACATTCCGTCCTAATGTTATATTCGGAAACTGCGGAGTTAACTCATCTAACACCTATACAATCTCAGTTTCAGCCAATGGAATTATTACTCATAATTACAATAATGATTCAATAAAAATAGTACCAGTCATTACACCAACAGCAGCTATAATTTATACAATTTCAGTTGTTAATTCGCAAGGAGGATGTGTTTCTTCTATGCCGTTTAGTATTGTTTCACCTACATTAACTATTGCAGGAACAACAACGGTTTGTGAAGGTTCTTCAGCTATAGTAAATGCGAGTGGAGCTAATACATATACTTGGAATACAGGCGCAACAACTTCAAGTATTTCAGTTACACCAACAACTACAAGTGTCTATATGGTAACAGGAACAAATTCATACAATTGTAATAATACACAAACGGTTAGTGTTGTTGTGGATAATACCTGCCAAGATGTTTGGCCTGGCGACGCCAACAGTGATGGGGCAGCAGATAATTTAGATGTATTGGAACTAGGCTTACATTATACACAAACAGGAGCTCCAAGAGCAAGTGTTAGTAATACTTGGCAATCATACTTCGCCAATAATTGGACTGGCACCATTACTAATGGAAAAAATTTAAACCATAGTGATTGTAATGGTGATGGAACGATTGATGATAATGATACTTTGGCTATTTATAATAATTATGGATTAACACATGCTTTTAAGCCTGAACAGGTAGCAGTTAATAATCCACAATTAAGTATTGTACCAGATCAAGCCTATGTTACTAAGGGTAATTGGGGAACAGCCTCTATTTATGCAGGAGATGTATCAACAAACATTAATATCGTAAATGGTGTTGCTTTTACCGTTGATTTTGATAACACATTAATAGAGCCAAATAGTATATATATTGAGTATTTAAATTCTTTTATAAACGCCGGACAAAATTTACATTTTAGAAAATTAGATTTTACAAATGGTAAAATTTATACGGCAACTACGCATACATTAAATAATAATGTGAGTGGAAATGGATTAATTGCAAAACTGCATTATCAAATTAAATCGAGTTTAACAACCGATGAAGTTTTAAATATAGGCTTATCACAAGCAAATCAATCAAATGCTTCGGGAGTTATTACTCCACTAACAACGGGTACAGGCACATTAATGGCAATTGGGGCTAGTGTTGGTTTGCAAGAGCTAAACGGAAATAGCATTTTAGTTAGCCCTAATCCAACTAATGGTTTATTAACTATCAAATCAAAAACAGAGTTACAAAAAATAGAAGTACTATCTGTTGATGGAAAAATATTACTAAGTGAAGTTCCTACTAACGTTTCTCATATATTGCATTTAGATAACTTTGCCAATGGAATTTATTTTGTCAATCTCTACCAAAACAATCGTATTGTGAAGAGAGAAAAAGTGGTGTTAAATAAATAGTTAAAAGCCCCGATAGAAATATCGGGGCTTTTTTGTTTTTACTTACTTTATTTTAGTTGTATCTCCAAGATTTTTAAAAGCTTCATCCAATTGTTTTACCAATTTCTCGTAGCCTTCTTTTGTAGCATTAATTTCTGTTTGCATTAATGCTAATTCATCTACATGAGCCATGTATTCTTTCTCAGCTTCTGTTGGGTTCACGGAGTCATCATTTAGTTTAGTCATCAAATCTTTGTTTTTTTGGATGATGACTTCTAAACGTGTTATTAAGCTGTTTTGTTCACTTACTAAATTAGTTAATATGGTATCAGCAGGTTCAATTTCTTGCTGTTTGGCTGTATCGGTAAATACTAATTTTGAAAGTTCATTACGTTGATTCGTTAATGCTGAATCTTGTTTTTGTAATTCTAATTGAGTTGTTTCAATTTTTTGAATCAACTCAGTGTTATCTTCTTTACAAGATATTAAGCCAATTACTAATGCAACAGTGCTAGCGATGGTGATGATGGAAGTTTTCATTTTGATTTAAGTTTAAAGGTTTAATGATTGATTGCATTAAACATTGTTTTGTAACCCATCATTAACATATATTAAGGATTGTTTTATCATACTGACTACGATAGTTATTGGAATGTTTCAGTAATTCAGAGACCCTGAAACAAGTTCAGGGTGACGCTTACATTTTAATTTTCCTCAACTCTTTAAAGGCAGCACGTTCAATAGCAGCAATGTTATCTAACATATCTGCGCATTCTAAAAAGTCTTTTTGTTCGTTTAAACGCCCTTTAAAAATACGCCCCATATTAATAGCACTCGCACGCCACAAATCTCCTGCTTTGGTAAACTCGTCTGATAAAGAAATTAATTTTTGATTTCCAGTAATGTCCGCAGCTTGTTCTAAAAAGGCTGCATATAAAAAACGAAAGCCACCGCCGCCAGTTCCAATTTCTTCTTGCATACGAACAATTTGTCCTAAATATAAGCCAGCTTTGCGCGGACCTAATTTATCACGCCATTTACGAATTTGACGTGCTGTATAATTTATACCATCAACACCCGCTATTGGTCCTGGAATGTGAATCATTTCAAAAGCTGAACGGTTAATGGCTTTGTAAATTGCTTTTTGTAATTGTTCTTTTGATACCTGTTTTACATCTTCAGGATAATATACATGTCCTTTTGGAGCTAATGGTCCTTTTGCAAAACGAACTTTCAACATATCTTCTTCAGTCAGTGTTGTTACTGTTTCCATAACAGGATCACTCACTAAATACAATCCATTTTCTTTACCATAAACAACTAGGTTGTGCGCATTGAAATGGAAACGATATTCTGCTGGAAAATATGGTAAATTGTAAACACCAACTTGGCAACCAACTGGATTCCCGAGTTGTATTTGTTTGTTTAAATAGTCGTATGCTTCCTTTTCGCTATTAAATTTTTTGCGATTAACTTTTACTCCTAATAATTTACTAGCCCTGCTAAAAATCCAACCTGGCATACTTCTATAAGAAACAGCAGGACCACCGTTTACCATTAAAAACGGAATATGAATGTAAAAAATACCTGAGCCTAAACCAAACATTAAGGGTTCTGTCATAAACTCTAAGCCATGATGTCTTAAAAGTCCAGTAGCTACACCATTTTCGCAATGTGCTGTTTGTATATGATTATATGGTAATGATTTATCCATTAAAGTTTTTTAATTCATCTACGCTAACATCAAATGCTTTAGCATACGTTTGTAATCTCGATTCGCTTAGTCTTTTAAAAACTTCAGGTTTAAAGTGTCTTTTAATGGTCCATTGCCAAAAGCCTGTATAGCCTGCTAATAAAGGCAAGTCCATTAATTTTTTTTCCATGAAATAATAAATAGGGCTTATTTCTCCATTCTTTACTTTAATAGCCGCTTCTGCTATACGTTCATTAATATCTTCCCAAGCGTTATCTAACGCTTGTTTTTTTACATCCCAACCAATGCTTAAATCGGTTGTGTATTTTCCATCTTTATCTTTTACATAACAAACATCACGTGTAACGCCAACCAAGGCAGAAGGGTCTTGAGGTAAATCTTCTTTTTTCATGACTGTGAATTAGCAAACAGTTAAAAGACTGAAAGCATATGAAAATCTTGCGCTTTCGGGAACCATTAATAATATTTTTTGTCCAGATTTTAATTTGCCTGAGTTCATTAACTCTTCCAGCATAATAAAAATAGAACCAGAACCAATGTTACCAACTGAAGTTAAGTTTGTAAACCATTTTTCTTCAGGGATTTCGATATTTAATTTCACAAATTCATCATACATTTTTTGCTTAAAAAACATTGATGAAATGTGAGGTAAGATATAGTCAATTGACGAAACATCAACTGATTTTTTAATTAATAAATCTTTTAAATAAGCTGCTCCTCTTGGTACAATTTCTCTGCCCAATAATTTCACATCTTGTTTAAATGCAAAAATAGATTTGTCTAACCATTCTTCAGAAGAATACTCTTTCCAGCCTTTCACAGAGCCATTATCCACTTTATCTGCTCCAGCATACATACAAGTTTCTAATTCATTAGCAAATGATTTCATTTCTAACCACTCAATTTTTAAAGAAGTGGTTTGACGAGGCTTATTTTCTAAAAGAATAGCACCTGCTCCATCAGAAAGCATCCAACGTAAAAAATCTTTTTCAAAAGAAATAATAGGATTTTGGTCCATTTCTGCTAAGCGTTCCGTTTCTTTTTCAAAGTGGTCGGCACGCATAAGTGATGATAATTTTTCAGAACCTGTAATTACAGCATTATTAGCAGTTCCAGCTAAAATAGATGTATAGCCAAATTTTAGAGCTTGCATGCTAGCACAACATGCCCCTGATGGAGATATTAATTCCACAGGGCCACATTGTAATTCGCCATGTACCATTACAGCATGTGATGGTAGTAAATTATCTGGAGATGTTGTTCCGCATGCTAGCAGTTC
>JBBIUW010000268.1:0-4552 GCA_037440045.1 Sphingobacteriaceae bacterium | reverse complement strand
TAACAAATAAGGCTACTGAGTTAGGCTTTAAATGCTTGATGAAATTTTTACGATTATCGATGAATAAGTCTTTTTTTATGGCAGAATATTTCATAATGTCGATTAAAATTATATATTTGTTTTTACTAATATACCTTTTTTTTAGATGTCAAGCTATATTGTTATAAAAAAAGAAGAAACCGAAGCGGCTTACATTTCTATGTGTAGCGACGGTATTATTAGAGTTTTGTTTAAACGAGACAAAGAAATTGGTCCAACTGTTTTAAAACCTTTATTCGAAAAATTTAAAGAGATGGTTGGTGAGGTGAGTTATCCTTTTATTTATTTTGCCGAAGATGGATCTGTTGTATTTACAACAGAAGGAAATACTTATTCAAAACAAAATCAAAACGTTTTTCCAAAAACATGTAGTGCTTTTGTTACAAAGTCACTATCACAAAGATTAATTGCTAATTTTTATTTAAAAATTAATAAACCATCAAATCCTTCGAAATTATTTAAAAATCAAGATGAAGCGGAGGCGTGGTGTTTTCAGCAGTTAGAAATGGTAAATAAAAAGCATCAATCTAATGTGATGTAAACAGATAAGTGGTCGCTATAACCATTGAAGTATTTTTCGCCACTATAAGTTCTGTTTGGTCTTTCTTCTCCTGTTTTTTGATTTTTATATAACACAAAGTCTTTGCGAAGAATATGTGCGTTTTTAGGATCAAACTTGTATCCTTTTTTAGCGCTAATAAATCCTTGCGATACAATAATTTGATCTAGTACCCTCCATTCTTTATCAAAATAATGTGTTCCTTGTTTTGCTGCATCTAAGGTTTGATAGGCATTGTATAAATCTCCTTTGTCTTTAGGTTTATCGCTAGCTTTTAAAGTGTTTAAAATACTATTGTTGTCAGGATGATCATTAAAATCACCCATCACAATAACTTTTGCTTTTGGATCTTTCTTTTGCAATTCATTGATTTTGTTGCGCACTTGTTCTGCAGCAAAAATACGTCGAGGTTCAGATTCTTTTTCTCCTTCTCTGCGGCTTGGCCAGTGGTTTACAAAAACATAAATTACGTCGCCGTTTGTTGCTTTTAGTGTGGCAAATAAAATGTTACGTGTTTTGTAATCTCCAAGTGAAGGATTAGTTGCATTTAGTTCTTTAAAATCTACTAAGCTAAAAACAGTTTTATCATATAATAAACCTACATCAATACTACGCTCATCAGGACTGTCTGTACAAAGTACACCATATGATTTATCTTTGAATTGTGATTTAGAAATTAACGCCTCTAATACTTCTTTATTTTCAATTTCAACTAAACCAACTAATGCAGGTAAGCCTGGGCCAGCAACTGTAGAGTCCAGTACTTGAGCCACTTTGGTTAATTTATTCATAAAACGAGTTTCGTCCCATTTTAAAGGAGACTCCGGTAAAAATTCGTCGTCTTTTTTATTTGGATCATCTTTAGTATCGAAAAAATTTTCGCAGTTATAAAATGCAACAGTGATAGGGTTTTTAGTTTGAGCAACATTAACAGTAAGACTCAACAAAAATAAACTTGAGGAAATTAATTTACGCATATGACAAATGTAATTAAAAAATAATTTGTGATATTAAAGGTATCATTTAAAAAATAATACCATATTTACTTATTGTTATTATTTCATAAATACTGTATAAAATGAAGAAAAAATTAACTGTAAAAAACATTAGTATATTTTTAGTGTTTTTGTTTTTAGCTATACAATCTATAAGAATTGATAAAACTACAGAACCGGTAAATCCAGCAACTGACTTTATTGCACTTACATCTGCAAATACTGATATTGCAAATACATTAAAAGTAGCTTGTTATGATTGTCACTCTAATCAACCAACATATCCATGGTACACTAATATTGCTCCATTTAGTTGGTGGATTAAGCATCATATTGATGAAGGAAGCCATCATTTAAACTTTTCGATTTGGGGAACTTATACTGAAAAGCGAAAAAACCACAAATTAGATGAGTGTGTTGAAATGGTAGAGGAGGGAGAAATGCCAATGAGCTCTTACACATTAATGCACGGCGATGCAAAACTGACTGATGCACAAAAACAGCAGTTGGTGGAGTTTTTCAAGAGCCTGAAAACCACTGCAGTTCAAGAACATTAAAGTTTAATGATTTGTTTTATCAAAAAAGAAAGTAGTTACTTTAAATTTTGATATCGTAAAATTATTTTTATTTTGATTTACGAAATAACACTTAATAATGGAGTTTTTGCTTACCCTCTTCAATTCTATTTTTCTCGAATAGCTTTTAGTGTTATGATACAGATAATCGTTTGTAGAATTATTAATAAGTGTTCCAGTAAAAGATTCTGTTTTACGAAGCGTGTCGTTAATTTGAATAAATAAACTAGCGTCTTTTGATGCTAAGGGTTGCTCTTCTGTTTTAGTATATTCTACATCAAAATAACATTTGTCGCCTTTTAACTCTTTTGTAGAAAACACAATAGATTGAGAATATTCAACTCCCTGCATCTTGATTTCAGAGATACTGTCTGGTTTGCTTATAAAAGTTGTTTTGTATGGAAATATATCCATCTGTCCGCCAATATATTTTGATTGATTATCGTTGGTGGCAAATAAAATGGTTTTATATTTTTCAAACGTCATATATTCGGGCGAAATGATAAAATGATTAAACTGCCACGTTTGAAATAGATTAAGGAATACTAAACACAATAAAGCAACATTCATTAAGATTTTTGTGCTTTGCTTTTTTAAAATCGACATCAGAGATACAATCCCAATAGCAAAGAAAGCATAAACATCTATAAAAGTGCGGTGACCAAAACTATCGCCATATGGCCAATGCCACCAACAAGACACAATGTATAGATATACAATAATTGTTGTAATTATCGCATAAAACACCTTTGACCTCTTTTTGTATAAAAACATAAAACCAATAACACCAAAAAGTAATATTGGAGAGTAGATAAACAAGCCTTTTCTGAAACTAAATAGTACATTAATTAGTTGAGGGTTTAACCAGTAAAAACCCTCGCCATCGTATGATTGCATAGTCCATTGCCCACATTGTAATTTCCAACAAACTAACTGAATGCCAAAAGCTACAGATATACTTATAAAAGAGTAAATGCCAAAAGCAAGTGATTTGGTTTGAAATATAATATATAATACTAAGGGTAAAACAACAATACCGTTAATTGGTCTAATAGCAATTATTAAAAAAATAAACAGAAGACTTAACCAAAAGGCTTTTTTCTTTTTTGAATCTAAATACTCTAATCCAAAATAATAAAAAGAGGTTATGGATAAAAACGAGTATAGATGCGACATCATAAATTCTATACTTGAATAATGAAATAGATTAGTGCCAAAATAAGTTATTAACGTTATGAGTAATGCTTGTTGTTCATTTAAAGAAAATCTTAAAAGCAACTTAAATAACATTAATAAAGCTAATGCAATATATATGCTAGCGCCTAATGATAGGAAAACATCATCAATGATAGTGTATTCAAAAGTGTTTGATTTGTTTAGTTGAACAACCTGTGCCAGAATATAAAATGGTGCCTGAAAAAGACTAGTTCCGTATGTGTATTTTAAAATTTTTCTGTTACCTCTGCTATAAGAGTTTTCGCTTTCATAATTAATGTTTTTTCCACTAATTACCCATTCTAAATACTCATAATATCCTTTTGCGTCGCTTCCATTTAAGGTTGTATATTTTGGTGTAGCATCAGAACCCGAATGTTTGTATACCATTGAGGTTGTGAAGTTGATGACAACAACACACAACAGCATCCAAAATAATTTTATGTGATGGCTAAATACCAAAAATGATGTGTAATTAAAAAAACCCTCACAAGGAGGGTTTTTCTTTTTTTAAATTAATTTATAATCCTAATAATACTTCTTCAGGAACTTTACCACCAAATAACATTCGGCTTGGATTTTCTAGCATTTCTTTTACTTTCACTAAGAAACCAACAGATTCTCTTCCGTCAATAATTCTGTGATCATAGCTTAATGCAATATACATCATTGGGCGAATAACCACTTGGCCATTAACTGCCATAGGACGCTCAACCACATTGTGCATACCTAAAATAGCGCTTTGTGGAGGGTTGATGATTGGAGTGCTCATCATACTTCCAAATACACCACCATTAGTAATCGTAAATGTACCACCTTCCATATCAGCAATGGTTAATTTACCATCACGTGCTTTAATAGCTAAATCTTTAATTCCTTTTTCGATATCTGCTAAGCTCATTAACTCAGCGTTACGTAATACAGGAACCATTAAACCTTTTGGCGCACTTACAGCAATACCAATATCACAGTATTTGTTATATACTAATTCTTCGCCATCAATCATTCCGTTTACAGCTGGGAAGTGGTATAATGCTTCGGTAACAGCTTTTGTAAAGAAACTCATGAAACCAATGTTAGTTCCATAAACCTCTTTAAATTTATCTTTGTATTTAGCTCTGATAGCATAAATTTCGCTCATGTCAACTTCGTTGAAAGTCGTTAACATC
>JBBIUW010000267.1:0-4567 GCA_037440045.1 Sphingobacteriaceae bacterium | reverse complement strand
GTATTAGCAAAACATCTATTACATTGCCTTTAGCAACATTTTCATCTAATGTAATTAGTTGTTTAATATTTGGGACTTTAATTTACACCTATCAAGAAAAAAATTTAATCCCAGATAATTACAAACACTTGGTTTTAATCGGTATTTGTGGTGGTTTAAGCACTTTCTCAACTTTTAGTTATGAAACTTTTGAACTTATTAAACAAGGCATGTATGCTTGGGCAATCACTAATATTATAGTAAGTTGCGCTTTATGCACTGCATTGTTTTTTGTGTTTGCTAAATAATTTCAACTTACTCTTCTCATTGTCCATGTTCCAGTAGCAGTAAGATCATACCAAAATCCTTTAGGACGAGTTGTAATATCCCAATCACCATAAAATAAATCGCTTGTAGAATCATAAGTCCCAAAATAATTTATTTCATGACCTACATTATTTTTATCGATAATTGTATTACCATCTTCAGAAGCATAATGAGAAAACTCATACTGTTTAACAAAACTAATAGTATCACCGTCTAAAAAGCCTCTAATTTTTGCTAAATCAGAACTCATACCTACCCCACTTTTATCTATTCCTACTGCTGTAAATGTATCTTCATTCTGAGAAAATTCCGCTTCAAATATCAACTCTTGATTTTCCAGATCTCCATATTCAGCTCCATACACAACAACAAATGTCCAAAGACCATTAATATTAATGTTACTCATCATTATCTATACAATTACTCCTTTACAACCTTCACTGTTTTCTGAGAATGATCATTCATTGTAATAGTTAATGAATAAAAACCTTTTGCTAAAACACTCATATCAACCATTGTTTCAAGAGCATTTGCCTCAATTATTTTCACAAGTTTTCCAGAGTAATCATATATCAAAATAAAGTTTATATAGCTATCTGATTTAACAGTAATATCTGTTGTAGTTGGATTTGGGAATACTACCAGTTCATTCGTTTTATTTTGTTCATCAATCCCAGAACATACCATTACTGAAATGGTTTGTGTTTGCGATACTGCACATGAACCACTTGCATTTACTGAATATGTAATTGGATAATTGCCTGCTCCAACAGAAGGGTTAAAGATATTTGATGTAACTCCTGTTCCCGAAAATACACCACCAGATGGTGTTGCGGTTAGGGTTAATACAGGTCCATTATTACATATAGGAGTTGAATTAATAATAAAATCTACAGTTGGCAACAAAGCTACATATACCTCGTGTGTCGCCGTATCACCACAAGCTCCATTAAATGCAATAACACTGTATGTGAAGGTACCTACTGGAGACACTGTAATACTAGGTGTAATAGCTCCGCTGTTCCAGCTATAAGTTACCGTGCCAGTTGAACTCGCTACTAAATTTGCAGAACCACCTTCACAAATTGTATCATTACCTGAAATAGTAACTATTGGACTTGGAACCATAACAATATTTTGAACGAGTGAATCTACACATCCATTACTTGCTGTTCCTACCACTGACACGCTCATTGAATTACTTACAATAAAAGAATTTGTATTTGTAGTAACCCCATTATTCCAAACAAAAGAGTTTGCTCCAGATGCGGTTAAATTTGCGAAACTTTTATCACACACTAATGTATTTCCAGAGATAGCTAAACTTGGCCCTTGTAAAATATTTAAAGTAAATGTTAGTTGCGTATAGCAAGAATTGGTGTATGTATTTGTTACTGTATAAATAGTATTAGCAGATGCCGAAAGCGTATTTGTAGCTCCGATATGACCATCACTCCAAATAAATAAATTACCACTTCCTGTTGCTGACACTGCTATTGTTTGGTTAGGGCACACCGCCACTGTTGGTACATTTACTTGTACCATTGGACTAAGTTGTACATTCATAGTATATTGTTTTAATGCTGAACAACCATTTGCATCTGTTCCTGTAACAGAATAAACAGTTGTAACAGTTGGTGTAATTGCAATTGTTGATGTATTAGCTCCCGTGTTCCAAACATAAGTACTAGCTCCAGATGCAGTTAATGTTTCTTGTGAATTATCACACATACTGCTAACACCTGAAACAGAAACGTTAGGCGCTGCTAAAACATTTACACTCATTGTTAATGTAGGAGTTGTTGAGCAACTATTTTGAGCAAATACACTAAGAGTTCCTGTTGCCGGTGCATTTCCAAAATCAATAGAAATATTATTTCCAGTACCATTTATTGTACCCACAGCACCAGAATAATTCCAGAAAAACACTGCATTTGTTTGACTTGCTACTGCATAATTAACACCAATTTGAGAGGCACAAACAGTAGCTGATGATATTGTAAATGATGAAAAGTTAACTGGAGGATTTATCTCATTAATTACAACTACTCCTGTATCTGTACAATTCAATGCATCTTTTATAACTAAGGTATAAGTGCCTGCAGAAACACCTGAAATATTTGTATTATCATTATAATCGCCTAAACCATCTACACTCCAATCTACTAATACTGTCCCAGAACCTCCAATAAAAGAAGCCTCTAAGGCTCCGTTTGAAGCCCCTGTGCATATTATATTACCATCTATAAAATTAATTGATAATGGTGAGAATGTTCCAATTGTTTTGTGAACTTCAAATTCTATCATATATGTTTGAGGGCAAGCCCCATCAGAAGATGTTTGCGTAAACTGAGCTGTATAAGTTCCATTTGATGTTGGAATTGTAAAGGTTAAAGCCTGAGGCGAAATTGTTCCATTGGCAATTGGAGTTATCGATGGGACTGTTGCATCATCATTTTCGTAAGCGCTCCATGTTAACATTAATGAAGAAGGAATTTGGTTTACACAATTATAACTTCTATCAAAAAAAACACCTGAAGTTGGAGAAAAAACCGCTAATCCAGGGGAAGAAGGAGTTAAGTTATATGGTCCATTATTTTCATTTACAACCGCATAATTACACATCCCTATACTTCCAGATACAGGAGAATTATTACTATAAGCAAAAGGTGAATTATCAGATACTTTATATTCAAAAACAAAATCACTATTGTCAGAAGATCCTGCATCACAGTCTAAAGCAGACAAAACAGCAACACTTTTAACTTTAACTTTAATATTTGTTTGGGCATAAATAGATTGACCAATTACAATCAAAAAAAGTGTGCAAATAAAAAATAAATGTTTTTTCATTAGTTAAATTTATATGAAGTATAAAAATACAAAAAAAGCCGTCTGCAATTTAGTAGACGGCTTTTTTAAATGTTATTTATCTGAGTTTTTATTATTTAGCAGATTTATAATCTTTTTCCATTTGCTTTACAATATCTTTCACTTGCTCAGTACCAATACGTTTTGCTTTTATCTTTTTGTTTTTATCTAACATATAAATAACTGGTGTAGAATAAATATCATATTTTTCCTTAATATTATTTATATGAACACCATCATATAAGTTTATCCAATCCAATTTATTTTCGATAATATATTTGCGCCATTTTTCATAATCGTGTTGTGTATACATTGCCACTACTTTTATGTCATATCCTTCTTTTTTCAAAGCGTGATACTCTTCTAATAATTTAGGAATTTCAGTTTTGCAGTGTCCGCAGTCCACATCCCAAAACACAACAGCCAAATATTCTGCTTTAACTCCATATAGAGATACAAACGTTTGCGCTAAGTTTTGTACATTATCATAATACAATTTAGTAGCACCTGTACTTGTTTTAACTGTATCAAAGCCCATTTTAGCAATTGTTTTATGACCAATTGTATCAATCATTAATAAATCTGGCGCCTGACTTCCTAATAACAATGGTTTTAATATATCCCCACGTTCTTTAATTTTTTCGATAGTAGCAGCATCATATACTTCTTTGGCCATGCCTGTTCTAATATAATTGTCTATCACATGAACAAATACTTTATCAAAACCCATTAATTTAGACGACTCAGAGGTGTACAAGAAATGAGCTATTAATAACTTCTGCATCATTGTTCCTGCTTTAGTTTTAGCCATTAATCTATCAATTTCAACATTAACAGTATCTGGATTTTGGATAATCACGTTGTTAAAATATTTTTTCAATCTATCAGCAAAAAATGGAGTACGCATAATGCCATCATCATGAAAATTAACACCATCAAAATAATGTGCTTTATAGTAATTATAAATATATAGACTGTCTGGTCTGCCATTAGATGCTTTAGGAATATCCTTAGCTTCCTTTTCCATTTTCAAATTAATCACATCACCTACAAAAGTACCTTTGTGTTGTTCTAAAAATGTTTTTTCAAAAGCTAATACAGTTTCATTTAAAGCTTTACCTTTTTCATTCATAAATGCAGTAGAATCTTTAGCATTCATTCCTTTAGTTTTATTTTTCACCTCAACGTACTCTTTGTTTTTGGCTGTAATAAATCTGATATAGTTAAAAAAATCATCATTCTCTTTGTGAGATGTACATTTTAAATTTTTTACTAAATCTGCTGTATCAGTAGTCATAGTAATTTTTTGATTATTATCACTGATAAAGAAATCAAAATACCTTGCTTTGTCTTGACTTACTAAATAATAAACACCTTTATCTAATGTTTT
>JBBIUW010000266.1:0-4567 GCA_037440045.1 Sphingobacteriaceae bacterium | reverse complement strand
GCTCTTCCGATCTAAACGATTCATTCGTTGAACATTCAATTTAGTAAATTCTAGTAATTTATCTGACTGAGTGCTTCCGGTTGTTTTACCTTCTAGAATTAATTCATCTACTACTTTTCGGTATTCTGCATACGACAACACCTTATTGATTACATTTTTTAAGTCCATATTATTTCGATTTCATTACTTTTTGACCTAGTTCCAAAAACTCACTTACATTGTGAAATCCCATTGTTTTACCAAATACTTTACCATCTGGTTTAATGAAAACAAATGTAGGATAAGCTTCTACTGAAAAACGTTCTGCTAACATTGGCCCTTCGCCTTTTTCCATATCAATGGCTACATTGATAAAGTTTTTATTGTAATAATCTGCTACGCTTTTATCTGCAAAAGTGGTGCGCTTCATTTTTTTACAAGGACCACACCAACTAGCATAAGCGTCTAAAAATATCATTTTGTTTTCTTTCTTAGCTAAATCTAAAGCTTGTTGCCAAGTACCTGAATGAAAAATAATTCCTTCATCTGACTTTGTTTTTTTATTTAAAGTTGTGAAACTATATAAGCCTACAAGGGCTAATAAGACTAATGTGATTGAAAGTGTTTTCATTTTTTATATTTTATGTTTTAACTTGAATTTTAAATTAGTTGATTGCTGTATAATGTTTACTTCGGCACAATGACTTAAGTATGTAAATTCAAAATCCTCCAAGAGATTAATATTTGATCCATTTACCTGTTCAAATATACCTTTACACTCTAATTTGCCTTCGGGGCTATAACGTGAGATAACATAACTAGACTCAATTTGCTCGACATGAAACCACGAGCCACAACCCTCACCACTTAACCAATGTATGTTTACAGGTAAGTTATTTGGTTTTTGAGGACAAGGAAGAACCTTATGATATACTTCTGATTGGCTCATTTGTGGTTAATTTTAAATATTGAAAATTTGGTTTCAATCTTTCAGCCGATTCTTTTTCAGCTGAAATAACACAGTAATTAGCTAACGCTTTCACATTGCCTATTGGTGTTGGACTTAACGTTTTGGGATAAGCAAAAACAAGACTATATAAGAAGCCAGGCTTGCCGGCTAACACAACTGTATTTACAAATCTGGAACAGTTTGTTCCTTTTGGTAAAAATGGGCCATAGGGAATTGGCGAAATGGATTGCATTTGCATGGCTTTATTAAATGCCTTTTCAAAATTTATAGCGCAATAGCCTGCGTGTAACGCGCCGCTGCCGTGGCATGATTCATTACCAAATAACTCCAAAAGGATTTCATTGTAATTAGAAATTTTATTGTTAGATACAATTGCTTTTGTTTTCATTTCTAAATCGTGGTCGGTATAAGCGCTGCGAACTCTACCATGTTGATGCGGTGCATGATAACGACCAAAATCGAAGTAATGACAATTGCCTGTTTCGTTTTCAATTAAAACAATGGCTGCGTGCCCAACTTTATAATATCTATTTTTATTAATTCCGAGCCACTTTAATGGTAAATCATACCAAGCGCCAGCTTGTTTACAAATTGTTTCTGGCCACGCTAGTGTTATTGCAAATCCATTACGCATGTACTAAATTATTTTTAAGTAATTCGACTTTATAATCTTTGTTTTTCTCAATGTCAAAATAATTAAATACAGCATTATTTTGTTGCACATGAATTTGAGAAATACTAAGTGTTCTTAAATCTCCTTTGCCTTTCATTAAAATATCTTCATTAGTATTTAAACCATGTTTTCTATTATGAAAATTCAAAATCATTTTATCTTCAAAATCATTGTGCTTTTGAAGCCATGTTTTAAATAGTGACTGTCGTGATTCTTGAACGGATGGAGCATATAAAGTTGCCGAAGACCATATTTGATTATCTGTATGTGATAATTTTTTTAAGTGCTTCTCATTCCCATCCCATCTAAATTCATAAAATTTATTTAAAATACCTTCCTTATAATCTAAAGTCAATAAGGTAAATGGTTCCACATTACTTAATTGAACCGAATCACAAAACTCAGGAGTGGTATTATAATTAAAACTTTCTAAAAGGATAAGTCCTCTACTTCTTTCGTATTGCTTTTCTTTTACATGATTTATAAATGCACCATTTAACAAACAGGCTGTTTTACCGGAAGGACTGGATGCAATCCAAGTACCACCTGCTAACTTATCTTTTGGAAACACTAATTCAATGCCCTCAACTAGATATGATTTTGGCGGTATTGTAGTGCGACTTGCTTTTTCATCTCTACTTGAGGTAAAATAAAAGCCGTCATTGGTTGGAATAAATGTTACTGTGCACATACTTTTATATGTCTGATAGTTGAAGGAGCATAGCCAAATGTGTTTTTAACTAAAGAGGTTAATCGCATTTCGGTGATAGCCACTTTTATTAATGCTTGATGATGAATGCTGTGTTCTAAATTATAGGCTAATTCTCTGTAAAAAGAAGATTGAATTAATTCGGGTTTATCATTTTCAGAAGTTGAATAATCGGCAACAAAAGTTACAGGGAAATCACTTTTCACTTCCAGTAAAACATTAATAATAGTTTCTATCGTATTTGATGCAAAATGAATATCTGTTTCTAATTTCAAATCACGTTGACGAGCATCGTAATTCACTTCTTTACTTTCTTCACCTTTAAACAAACATTGATAAAATTCTAATATATGGCGAACATGCTGACCTATGGACGCATCAGTTAATATTTCTAATTTACGATTGTATTGTTCTTGAGATAAGCCTTTTAAAAGGTCGTTAATTTCTACAAGGTTTTTAATAATGTGTCCAGTCATAACAATTGATTTTTTCTATTTGCTATAAGGACAGTCGGTTTTATTGATAAAACCTTACAAGAAAATAATAATTATTTTAAGTTTCCATCCATTGCCTTCTGTATGCGGATTTTAGAGGCATCAGAAAGCTTAAATTCTGACGGATTAGAAATATTTATATGATTAGATTTTAAAACATTTTCAATTAAAACACTTTGTTTCTTATAATCAGCACATTTACTACACATTTTAAGGTGCATAGTTAATTGCACTCTATCCATAAATGATAAAGGTTTACTATTTCCTTTTTCAATTAAAAAAGTAGCCTTTTTACAGGACAACATTAATATGTGCATTAACTTTTTCATTTTATTATGCTTTAAACCAGTTTTTTTCTAAGCATGCTCTTAATTGCAATTTTGCTCTATGAATGATTACCCAATAGTTAGTAGGAGTGATATTTAATTCCTTACAAACTATTTCGGTTTCTTCCTCTTCCACTAATTTTAACAATATTAATTGCTTTTGACTATCAGGTAATTTGTCTATGCAACCATTTAAGGCAGATCCTAGCTCCTTATTTTCAATTGAAAAAGAATGGTCACTTCCCCAATTTTTAGGAGCTGCATTTTCTTTCCAATCGCCTTCTTCTGTAAAATAATTATCTATGTATGAATCATCTTCATTACCGAACTTTGAATTTGAGACTTCATATTTAGTAGAAGCTTTTCGATAATGGTCAGCAATTTTAAATTTAAGGATTGAAAATAACCAGGTTCTCTCCGAACTTTGACCTTTAAAATTAGACTGAGACTTTAACCCAGCTAAAAAGGTTTCTTGAACCAAATCTTCTGCTAAATCTGAATGCCCAGTTTTGTTCATAGCATAGCCAAATAACTCATCAGAATAAATTTTAATCCAATTATTTGGGTTTAAAGTGTTTGGGTTTTGCCTCATGTAATTAAAAATTACCCAACATTTAATTTACTTTTTTTGTAGCCATACAATAAGTAAACTACTAAACCAATTACCAACCAAACGCCAAACATTACCCAGTTTGTCCAACCCATTCCTGTGAGTAAATAGCAACAAGATAATAAACCTAATACTGGGATTAATGAGTAGTTTTTGATAAAAGAAAAAATAGCCAATATAATCCACACCAAATAAAACACCATCATTGGAAAATTATACGAACCATCTTCATTAATAATCAAACTCGCATGATTATAAAAAATAATACTTAAGGATACTATGGTTAATACAGGAACAATAAATTTAGCATTGATATAAGGCATTTTAAATTTACCTTTTTCTTTTGCTTCCATATTACGTGGCAATATTAAAACCCCGCCACACACCAATACAAAAGCAAATAAAGTTCCTATACTCGTAAAATCTAACACAAATTTTGGTGTGGTAAAGAAAATTGGAATACCAACCACTAAGCCCGTAACTAAGGTTGAGAAAGCTGGTGTTTTATATTTAGGATGTATCTCAGCAAATTTCTTAGGTAATAATCCATCTCTACTCATCGCCATCCAAATACGTGGTTGTCCCATTTGAAACACCAATATCACACTAGTCATAGCAATTACCGCAGCTATAGAAACAATAAACAACATCCATTTAATGCCTTTCATCGCAAACACTTCAGCTAATGGATCAGAAACATTTAAAGCAGTGTATGATACCATACCTGTTAACACTAATGCTAAAATGATAAATACGATGGTACAAATAATTAAAGAATAAATCATCCCTCGAGGCAAATCTCGCTG
>JBBIUW010000265.1:0-4579 GCA_037440045.1 Sphingobacteriaceae bacterium | reverse complement strand
CTTCAATTTTTAATTGTGAATGATGATTTCAAATATGAAAAATCAATGCAGTTAAATTTTAACTGTGCCTTGTTGCCTTTTATTGATTCTTGTAAAAAGAATAAAGATTGCTGTAAAAAATTTAAAAAAGGTAATCAATGTAAAAAATGCCCTCGTAAAAAAGATTAATCTTATCGGCAGTAATTTGCCAAAGGTTGTTGTGCCGCAGTAAATCCTAATTCTACTGCCTTTTTTAAATCATAACATGGATTTTGTTTCATGTTTACTTTTACAACTCCTTTCCAATAATAAGCCTCGGCATATCCCGAATCCAAATTTGTACAAGTGTCTAAGTCCTGTAAACATGAAGTAAATTGTTGCATTTTACCAAACACAATAGCACGTCTTAAGTAATACATTGGGTTTTCAGTTGTTATAGAAAGTGTTTTGTTATAATAGCCAAGTGCCTTATCAAGTTGGTTTAAATCATCATAACATGTTGCTAAAACATAGTAGGCTTTTGCATTATTTGGTTCCTTTAGTAAAACGGTTTCGGCATCACTAATTGCTTTCGAAAAATCTTGTAATGTATAATATACATTTGCTCTTGCTACGTAAGCTTTTGGATATTGATTTAAGTTGATAGCTTTATTAAAGTCTTGTAAAGCATCTTTCATTCTGTTTGTTTGTGCATATAACAACCCTCTGTTATAATAGCCTTTATAGTAATCCGTGTTTTCGTTAATAGCGGCATTTAAATAACGTAATGATAAATCATAATTTTTATTCAACATGTATTCTGCCCCTAAACTATTTAATGCTACAAACGAATGCGGGTATTTATTTATAATGTCTGAATATAATGCGATACTGTTTTTCCATACACTTACTCGCATAAAAGTGGTTATACCTAAAATAAACATTAGCGCAATGCCTGCAATTTTTAGTTGAAGTTCTTTTATTGGTAAGATATTGAGTACAATGATAGATAATCCTATAATTGGTAAGTACATATATCTATCTGCTGTTAATACTTCTCCAAACGGAATAAATTGAAGCACTAATAATAAGTTTATAATAAAAAACAATAAGCCAAACACCACCACTTTTTGTTTAGCTTTATAAAGTTTAAACACTCCGAAAATAATAATGGCTAATGATAGGTATCCAATAATAAGACTAACCATTTTGTTTTGTGGATAAGGGTAAATTACAGATAAATTAATTGGTAAAATAAACTTGTATAAGTATTGAACAATGGCATAGCCGGCATAACCAATACGCTCGTGTATGGCATAAGCATGATTTTGATTAATGAATTTATCTTCTGTACGAGTATAAATGGTTGCTATTCCTAAGCCTAATGCAATTAATAAAAATGGAATTTTATTTATAACTAATGATTTTATGGTTAACTGAGACTTTAATAAATAATCAAGCAACACTAATACTAATGGGAAACAAATAGCCGAAGGTTTGCTCAACACAGAACATATAAAAAACACTAAAGCATAGATATAATATTTTTTTATGTGCTCTAAAATAAATTTGGAATAATAAATTAAACCCAATAAAAAGAAGAGGCTATACACTAAATTATTTTTTGCAGATACCCATGCAACAGTTTCTACCTGAAGTGGGTGAAAGCAAAAGATAATAGCACATAAAATAGCTTTTAAATTATTTTTTAAAATTAAATTGGCTAAATAATATACCAAAACCCCATTTATGATGTGAAAAAGAATACTCATAAAATGGTGACCTGCGGCATTACCATGAAACAACATCCAATCTATAGCAAATCCAACCATTGCTAATGGTGCATAATTTCCTACATAGTAATTGGTAAAAAAGGCTTTGATATCAAAACTATGAACAGCTTTGTTATTTAGCACTACTTCTCCGTCGTCCCAGCTAATAAAATGAGACGAAAACAACTTAACGTATACTAAAGTCAGTAATACACCTAAAAGTAGGATATATAAAACAGTCGATTTAATATTTATATTTTTATCTGTTGTTTTCAAGACAAACAAATTTAAGATTTAGTTCGTTTGTTCCTATACAAATATTAAATTTACATCGTGCCACAATTATCAGTAGTCATTATTACATTTAACGAGGAAAAAAATATTGCTCGTTGTTTAGAGTCGGTAAAAGATATTGCCGACGAAATTGTGGTGCTTGATTCTTTTAGTAAAGATAAAACTAAGGAAATTTGCTTATCCTTTGGAGCTAAATTTTACGAACATGCTTTTGATGGGCATATTCAACAAAAAAACAGAGCCATTACTTATGCATCTTATCCATACATTTTATCATTAGATGCAGATGAGGCCCTAGATGAAACCCTTAAACAATCCATTTTAGCTATTAAGCAAAATTGGACGCATGATGGTTATTATATGAATCGTTTAACTAATTATTGTGGGCATTGGGTAAAACACTGTAATTGGTATCCAGATATTAAAATGCGTTTATGGGATAGTCGTAAAGGTTCATGGACAGGTATTAATCCTCATGATAAGTATGAATTAAAAGAGGGGGATCAAAATACTAAGCACATCAAAGGCGATATTTTACATTACAGTTACTATTCAGTTCAAGACCATTATAAACAAGTAGAGTACTTTACGAATATAGCATCAATAGCTTATGTGGAGGCAGGTAAAAAGGCGCCGTTTTATAAATTGATAGTTAATCCAATTGCAAAATTTATTGATCATTATTTATTGCATTTAGGCTTTTTGGATGGAAAAGCAGGCTTTTTGATTTCTAAAATTTCTGCTTACGCTACTTATGTGAAGTACAAAAAAATTAGAGATATTTACAGTAAACAATAATTACAGCTAATTTTAAAACTGCTAATTACAACAATAAGCCTAAGCGAATTCATGAAAATTAATATTGGGATAGATTTAGAAAGATTAAGAAATCCAAATAGTGGCTTGGGACAATTTTGTAAATATTTAGGTGAAAATTTACAACACCTAAATCAAGAGCAGGCACATTTTCATTTCTATTATCCTAAAAATTACTCAGCATTTATAAAAGGTGCGCAACCACATAATGTAAGCTTTTTTGATAAGTTATTAGGAGTAAATAATAAGGAGCTACAGTTGTTTCATTGCACGCATCAAGACTCGCATTTATTTCCAAAACATACAGCTACAGTATTAACTATACATGATTTAAATTTTCTAGAAAAATATTCGAGCGTTAGTAAACAGCAACAAAAATTAAAAGCTTTACAACAAAAAGTAAATAAAGCTAAGGGCTTAACGTTTATTTCTCAATTTACTAAGCACTTAGCTGAGCAGCATTTGAAAATTCCTAATGTACCTGCTGAGGTTATTTACAATGGTAATTGTTTAAATATAAATGCTACACCTCAAAAACCGAATGCATTAATCAGTGGAGAATTTTTATTTACTATAGGGATTGTAAATCCTAAAAAAAACTTTCATGTATTGTTGCCATTAATTAAGCAAAGTAATTATAGCTTGGTAATAGCAGGAAATGATTCGCACACCTATGCTCAAGATATTAAATCTCAGGCTTCTCAAATGGGTATTAGCGATAGAGTTATTTTATTAGGCGCTGTTACCGAAAACGAAAAACATTGGTTATATCAAAACTGTAAAGCATTTGTGTTTCCGTCTTTAGCAGAAGGCTTTGGATTACCAGTCATTGAAGCTATGAGTTTAGGCAAGCCAGTTTTTTTATCAAACAAAACGTCTTTGCCATAAGTAGAGTTAGCTTATTATTGGAATAACTTTGAATCAGATTATATGGTTGAGGTTTTAAAAAACGGTATCACTGATTTTGATAGCACACCTACTAAAACTCAAGACTTAAAAAATTGGGCTCAGCAATTTAATTGGAAAAAAACAGCCGAAGATTATTTAAAATTTTATTCAAAGGTTTATAAAACATTATAATGGTAGATTTAAAAAATAAAATAGTTTGGATAACAGGAGCGTCTTCTGGCATTGGTGAGGCATTGGTTTACGAGTGTGCAAAACAAAATGCCATAGTTATTTTATCAGCTCGCAGAGAAAGTGAACTAGTGCGTGTGTCTAGAGCTGCAAAATTAAGCACAAGTAATTGCATGATACTGCCATTTGATTTAACTGATACTTGTTTAGCAACAGAGTATGCTCAGCAAATTGTAAAAACATTTGGAAGAATAGATATACTTATTAATAATGGTGGCCAGAGTCAGCGCTCGGAAGCTATTGATACTTCTTTAGAAACAGAACGTAAACTTTTTGAAATCAATTATTTTAGTGCTGTTAATTTAGCAAAGGCTGTTTTACCATTTATGATAAAAAATAAAAGTGGTAAAATAGTTGTTATTAGTAGCATTGCAGGTAAATTCGGTTTTTACTTACGCTCATCATATTCAGCTGCTAAACATGCTTTACACGGTTATTTTGAAAGTTTGAGATTAGAGGTTGAAAAGAAAGGAGTAAGCGTATTGTTAGTTTGCCCTGGAAAAGTAAAAACAAATGTGTCGTTAAATGCGATTTCTTCATCAGGTGATTCTCACAACACAATGGATGAGAGCCATGAAAATGCTATGAGTGCCGAAGAATGT
>JBBIUW010000264.1:0-4584 GCA_037440045.1 Sphingobacteriaceae bacterium | reverse complement strand
TAGCAGTATGACCTGCAGGCAAAATAGAACTTCTATCTTTTAGAGAAACAGCAAAAACTTTTGATTGCTGATTGGTATTTAATTTTAATTCATCGCCAATTGTTGTGACTAGTAAATTTTTTGGTGACATTAATCCGGCTTTACTTTCAGTACCAATTGGTTTTACATTAGCATCGTCGGTACAGTAAATAACTTTCCCGGCATCTTTAGAATACCAATCGTTGGCTATAATACCATGTGTAGCTGGGCTTGTACCAGTGTATATAGAAGCATGACCTGGTCCCGTAAATGTTGGCACATAGTTATATTGCGCATTTCTATAAAAATAACCTTCGTTTATTATCTTTTTAAAACCACCATTCCCAAATTTATTCCAATAACGATAAATGTAATCCTGACGCATTTGATCAACCACAATACCAACAACCAATTTAGGCTGTTTTAATTCTTGAGGAGCCGCAGTTGATTTAGTTTGAGAGAATAGAGAATTAGAAAGAATAATAAGCACAAATATTTTTTTCATTGTATAATTTTTATTTTTCAATACAGCTCTTGCAGAGTTATATTTATTAATTTTTATCTAAAGTTTGAAACACAGAGTTATTACTGACAAACTCTGGCACAATATCTTTCATTTTTGAAACGATACGAGTATTATCTTGTGTATTAAATAATAATATTAACTCATCAATAAATTTAACAACCTCAGCAAATTCATATTCACGAACTTTACCAACTAAAATTTGCTGATGATGAGTAGGTAATGTATTTTCTGAACTTGCTAAAAGTTCTTCATAAAGTTTTTCTCCAGGACGTAAACCAGTATAAATAATTTTAATATCTCGATTTTCTTTTAGTCCTGATAGCTTAATCATTTTACGAGCCAAATCAACAATCTTAACTGATTTACCCATATCAAATACAAATATCTCTCCTCCATTTCCCATACAACCAGCTTCTAAAACTAATTGGCAAGCTTCTGGAATAGTCATAAAAAAGCGAGTAATTTCAGGATGAGTAATTGTGATAGGTCCTCCTTCTTCTATTTGTCTTTTAAAACGAGGAATAACAGAACCATTAGAGCCTAATACATTTCCAAAACGCGTTGTAATAAATTTTGTTTTTGACGTTTTTCCTAAACTTTGCGTGTAAATTTCGGCAATACGTTTTGATGCTCCCATTACATTGGTTGGGTTAACCGCCTTATCTGTAGAAATCATTACAAACTTTTCTACATAGTATTCAACTGCTAAATCGGCAACTGTTTTAGTACCTAATATATTGGTTAAGATAGATTCTGACGGATTATTTTCCATCATTGGCACATGTTTGTATGCTGCTGCATGAAATACAATATGTGGTTTAAATGTATTAAATACATTTTGCATCCTATCTTTATTTCTCACATCTCCAATTACTACCTCATGCTTTCCTGAAAATGTTTTTTCTTTAAACTCTAACTCTAATTCATGTAAAGGACTTTCTGCTTGATCTAACAACACTAATAAGGTTGGATTAAATTTAGCACATTGTCTTGCTAACTCAGAACCAATTGAGCCTGCAGCTCCTGTAATTAATATTATTTTATGATTAAGCTGTTCGTTTATTAATTTATTATCCAATTTAATAGGATCGCGCTCCAATAGTTCTTCAATGTTAATACCCTTGATTTGATTAAAGCTTAACTCTCCATTTATCCATTTAGCAACTGGCGGTACATTTAATACTCTAACTCCATATTGCAAACACTCATCAATAATGGCATTTTTTTTATCAGGCGATAAATTTTGAATGCTAATAATAACCGACTCCACTTCATTATCTTTTACTAAATCAGCAAGCTTAGAAGTAGGATAAACAAAAACACCTTCAAGGCTTCTTCCTTTTTTCTTTTCGTCGTCATCTATAAAACCAACCACTTTGTATTTTACGGCAGCATCTCTATCCAACGTTCGTTTAGTAATAATACCACTTTCGCCAGCACCATAAATAATAACTTGTGTTTTTTGTTTTTCAGGATTTTTATTTTCAAAATAAATCGCCTTAATAGCTAAACGCGAACTCACCATGATAAAAATAGTAACCAGAGCATCAATAATAATCACTGAATGTGGAATGATATAATACCCTAATAATATTTGACGTGTAAAAATATTAATAAGGTACAACACAAAACTACTCAGTAAAACAATAGCAAAAATACGGGTAGCATCTTTAGCGCCAGTGTATCTTACAACTCCTTTGTATGTTTTTGAAATTGCAAAAGCTAATAAGCGAACAATTAACACAATAACATAATCGTAGGGCAAATTTTTAAAATCTTCTGCAGGGATAGATTTAAAATTAAATCTTAGAAAAAAAGCAAGGGTTAACGAAAATGCACAAATAATTAAATCAATTACTAAAATTGACCAACGAGGTAAATTATACTTCCAAAAATATTCGAGTATTTTATGCATCCACGTAAAAGTACGTTTTTAGGAGGAATGGACAAAATAGAAAGGCTAATAATTAATAACTTAAATAAGGTAAAATTAACCGCAGCTTTTCGTCAGAAAAAATGCCTAATTCTTTGATATTGCCTTCAGATAATTTACCGTGTTTAAATCGAAAGTTTATAATTGCTTGAGCCGATTGAAAGTTAAAGTATGGATGCTTTCGTAACGAATTAAAATCAATCACATTAATCGGAATTTTTGTAATAGAATTAGCGTCTATTGTTATTTGAGAACTTAATACAGCATAAGTACTATCCGTCATTCCATACACTTCTTTTAACTGATTAACAGAATGAAAACCTCCTAACATAGTTCTATACTTTATAATGCGTTTTGTAAAACCAGGTCCTATGCCCTTTAAATACACAATCGATAAACTATCAGCTGAATTAAGTTCAACCAACATTTTTGTGTATTTTTTATTTTCAAAGACAGGTTTGACGTAAACAGAATCTGCTTTGTATGCTTTTTGCTGATTGGGAATTAAGATGTAAGACTCCAATCTTTCATACAAAGCATTGGATAATCCATACAGTTTTTTTAAATCTTCTGGTTTATAAAATTTACCGCCTTTTTCTCTGAACTTAACTAAAGTAGTACTTAATTTTTCTGAAAATCCTAACTTCATAGCATCTGATTGAGAGACGGTGTTAGGATTAAACACAAATAATTGATTTGACGTTTGTAAGGGTTGTGATGCGTTTTTAGTCGATTCATTTACAAACTTATCAGCAGTTTCAACCAAGGTATCAGTTGTTGCTGGTTGTATGGTTATAAACTGAACATTTTTATCAGTTGTATTTATAAATGGCAAGGCTACACGGAAAGCAATTAAAATAGATATAATAATACACAAAACTAAAACGCCATTGCGTTCTTGCTTATTGAAATGAAAAAAATTAAATAAGAATGATTTAATTTTCTGTAATACCATGTTTAGTTCGTTTAAACATAAAATAAACTGGAACACCTAATGCAATAATTAATAAACCCATCCCGCAATTAAAGGTTTTATACACCAATAAATCAATACAAATTAATGAGGTTAAAACGATATACAAAGCAGGAATAACAGGATAACCAAAAGCCTTATAAGGTCTTTCAGCATCTGGCATTTTTTTACGTAATACAAATAAACCTGCAATGGTAATGATGTAAAATATCAAGGAAGAAAACGTACAATAGTCTAATAAATCGCCATAAGAACCGCTTAGGCATAATAAAGAAGCCCAAATACCCTGCAATATTAAGGCGTTAGATGGCACATTGAATTTATTGAGTTTAGCGCTGCTTTTAAAAAATAAACCATCTTTAGCCATGGATTGAAACAAACGGGAACCTGCTAAAATCAATCCATTATTGCAACCAAAAGTAGATACCATAATTAAGGCAGCCATTACATATTTAGCCACATCTCCAAACACTACAAATAAAGCAGCCGTTCCTACTCTATCTTTTTGAGCAAACATAATTCCTTGACCGATTACAGAATCAGAAGCTACACTTCCTTCTAGAGGTAATAAACATAGATATGCAACATTGGCTAAAACATAAATTAAAGTCACAATACATACTCCAAAAAATAATCCTAATGGGATATTTCGTTTTGGATTATCCACTTCTCCAGCAATAAACGTTACATTGTTCCAAGCATCACTACTGAATAATGAACCTAACATTGCTGCGCCAATTGCCGTTATCAAAGCCATTCCTGATAATGAGACAGGTAAAAATTGATTATCATTAAATTTATCAGTAGGCAAAAATGATTTCGCCTCCCAAGCATGTGCCATATTATTTGAAAACACATCACTATGAAAGCCATAATAAATTCCCACAATAATTAAGGCAAATAAGGCTATTAATTTAGCTGATGTAAAAATACGTTGAATCGCTTTTCCGTTTTCAATACCTCGAGTATTAATAAACGTTAGTAAAGCAATGATACAAATAGCTAATAATTGGGCGCTGGTTATTTTAAGTCCTAGTATTTGTATCAATACATTTCCTTCTTCAAAAAAAGGGATAAATACACCTGTAAACTTAGCAAAGGCAACTGCCACGGCAGCAATAACGCCTGTTTGTA
>JBBIUW010000263.1:0-4609 GCA_037440045.1 Sphingobacteriaceae bacterium | reverse complement strand
AACATAGTATCTTTGTTAAGAGCATTTCGTCAGACATTGTTTCAAACCTTTCTGCCAATAGCTCCAAAACGTTAGCACCAATTTATGTTGAAACGAACACACATATTTATACTGACATCTATTATTGTTTTCTTTATGACAAAGTGCAATTCAGACAAATCTGTAGACAAGGATACAGCTGCAAAAACATGCTTCTGTGACACTATTTTTGACAACACTCACTCAGACTCAGTTAAAGAATACCTTTGTTATAAAGGTGACAGAGTATATAAGCTGCAAAAATCGAAACAAGGACTTCGATTAAGTCGTCATTCACTTAGTAATCCTAGCTATTGTTTTGAGTTATTAAAAGTTTCCAATGAAAATAAATTTCTACCAGACAGCGAACAATCTTATATTTCGGTTGACAAAATCTCTGATAAAGTTCAATTAACTTTCAAGTTCAAAACACTCGACAGTATTCGTTTGACCATTGAGAACCGTATAGACACACTATTCAATGTTACTAATAAAGGTAATTCTGTGACAGTTGACAAATCAATATTGGCTGACACGTCGCACTATTTAAGAATTTACGGTTACACACATGGCATACTTCGACATCCATTGACTAAAGAATTTGGTGAGGCAACTACGACACATCAAATTCATAGTTGGGCATTTCATCTTTTAAATAATCCATTAGACAGCGTGCTAATAAATATACAAGAGTGTTTAGAAAAGCAATATAAATAAACTGGTGCTAACACACGGTTTGTTCAAGCCTTCCAGACAAAAAAGCAATTGCAAAAGCGGTAGAAACTTTATTAATTTTTCTTTGCAATTGCCTAGCAACATTGTATCTTTATTTAAACATTTCGGTAGACAACGGTTCCAAAACGGCCTGAAGCAAACCGCGAAAACGTTAGTAGTAACCAGCCGAAAACTAAAACGGAAATTTTACATTTCAAACTAATAATGACTTTATGACTTCAACAGAAGAAAAAACTTCGAAACTTAATTTTTGCAAAACGCTCGTTGTTCTATATAAAGAAATAGCATTAGTTCATTTAAAAAAAATCGTTGAAGACATAAAATCAGATATAGCCTATGACGACATGGGTGATGAAAGAGAAAAAACTATTAAAAGAATTTTCAATAGGTACATTAATATTCATGAGCATTTAGAAAAAATTGAAAAAACTCCAATTTATTTAGACACAATTGAACTAATTCCAATTCTTAAGAAAAAAGGAATTGAGGATATTGAATTTTATCAATATGTTTTTGAGAATTTTATTATCCGCATAACTACAACATTAGACCTTTGTGGAAAATTAGGCAACGAAGTTTACCAACTAAATATTCCTGAAAAGGACTGCAATTGGCATGTTTTTGCGTACAAAAAAGAAATGAAAGAAACTGATAGTTCTAAAAAGTTAATTGAATTTTCTAATTATTTAAATGAAACCAAAACGCATAGACACACAATTATTCATTATGGTGGTTATAAAAGTGAGGAGGTGAGCTCCATCGATTCAACGATTTATCGTTTGGAAGACATTGTCCCACTTGAGACACCTCTTAAAGAATGGTTCGACCAAAGGAAAGATGAAGAAATGAAAAAACAGATTGATGCTCTTAACATAAAGATTGCTAAAGTGATAGAATACACTTGTGAATTTCTTGAAACACTTAACGAGAGACTTAAAGACCATCAATTAGTTAAACCAGAATAAGCTGTGTGTGGCTGGCAACTACTAACACACAATTCGCCCATTACGATGTATTAACTCAAAGGCATTTGCAAAAGCTATCGGCAGACAATTTTTTCATTTTGCAAATGCTACTTTAACATAGTATCTTTAAACCAAGCATTCGTTAGACGGTGTTTCAAACACGCCTGACGCAAATTGCGAAAACGTTATAACTCATTGCCGCAGACAAACGAAAAATGAAAGTATCAATTCAGACATATACTTTAGTTATACTTCTCTTTGCGACAACTACATTGTTTGGACAAAGCAAAGATTGTGGAAACCCAGTTTATTACAGTGAAACTCATGGAACTAAATGTTACATTATTCCTGCAAAAACAATTGGCGACACAATTGTTTCCTATATACCAAAAAATTGTAATCAAATTTCATTTGACACCACTGCAAATGGACACTGGAAAATATTTTCTGCTGACACTGTATTATTAGAAATACTTAGTTTTAAAAATGGCTTAAGAAATGGAGAATATATTTCCTATTATAAAAATGGGCAAATCAAAGCAAAACTTAATTATGTAAATGGCAAACTGTTCGGAAGAGAAATTTTATATTCTGAAACAGGTAAAATAACTGAAGAAGGTAATTATGACATCAACGAATCATTTATAGGTACAACAACCCAATATTGGGACAACGGTGTTAAAGCTTCTGAACATATTATGAAAAGTAATATATTTAATGGGCAAAAAAAATACTGGGACAATAAAGGTAAAATCATATGTGAAAAAGCATTTAATAAACTTTGGTATATCTGTAAATAAAACTGTAGACTTGTGAAGACCTGAGTATTAAAACTAAGTGGCGGCAACAAGTTATAACAGCAGTTACCAGTAATGCGGGCAGAAGTATAAGCATTTGCAATAGCGGTCGCTTCGCGAAGGACATTTATTTTTGCATTGCAAATGCGTAGAAACATTCTATCTTTGTTAGTAGCATTTCGATTGTTATCGAGACGCAGTTGCTTAACCCGAAAATGTTATGATACGACAAATAGCCATATTAATATTTATTATTTCGGTATTTAGAAGTAATGCTTCAAAAATTTACACATCCGATATTACTAATTTTTGGGTTGCATATGATAGTGTTAAAACAACTAGTTCCAATGCTAAAAAAATAAAATTTATTGATGATTTGTATATAAAAAATGCATCAAATGGGTTAAAAGATTTTATTACTGCTCGTGAATTTACAGCAGAAGAATGGGTGAAAATTATAGAATCTTATCCAAAATACTGGACGTCTGTTAGGTCACAAACAATGTTTATTTTAAAAAATATTGAAGCACTCGAGAACCTCTCTAAAAAATTTAAAGAAATATATCCTGAATTTATTGAACCAGACATATATTTTACTATCGGTTGTTTACGTTCTGCAGGTACCACATCTAGTGGTAGAATTTTGATTGGTGCTGAAATGGGTGCTGCAGACAATACAACAGATGTATCTGAACTAAGCCCGTGGCTTAAAAATTATATGAAAGCTAATAGTGGAATTGTTCAGCTTGTAGCTCATGAAATGAATCATACACAACAAATAGAATCTCCTGATTCATTAAGCACGTTATTAAGTCAAACTATATTAGAAGGTTCGTGCGATTTTATCGCTGAGCTTATTATCAATCAGCAATATGTTGCACCACATACTAATTATGGATTAACTCATACAAAAAAATTACTAAAAGAGTTTTATAAAAATAAAGATCAAAAAACATTTGACAACTGGTTATATAATGGTAATGAAGCTAAAAATAAACCTGCCGACTTAGGTTATTACATTGGTTACGAAATTTGTAAAATGTATTATGAAAATTCTACTGATAAATCTTTAGCAATAAAAGAAATTATTAGATTTGATTGGAAAGATAAAAATAAGATGCTGTCTATGCTCGATTTAGCTATGAAAAAAAATGGTGTGTAACATATCCATTCATAACTGTTGGCAGAAATACATTTTTTCTGATATTTTTTTGAAATTACAAGACCAAAATAAAAGTATATTTCACCTTTTTAATACTAGTAAATATTTTGTACCTTTAAACATAGTGTAGTTTAATATATTCAAATTTCGGATTAACAATAGCCAACTTATATTATTATGAAAAAATCATTTTTATCTATTGTCATAATGTTTTCAATGTTAAGTGTGTTTTCTCAAACAGCATACGATAAGGTCGATCAATTTGATGTTATTAAAGAAAATTGGGCCAAAGTGAAATTAAATAGTAAATATGGCTTTATTAATAAGGAAGGGAAAGAAATAGTGAAACCAATTTATGATAATATCGACCAGTTTGATATTTATAAAAAAGGATGGGCTAAAGTAAAATTAAATGGTAAATATGGTTTTATTGATGAAAACGGAGTAGAGGTTGTAAAACCTATCTATGAAGAAATAGATCAGTTTGACATAGAAAAAGTTGGCTGGGCCAAAGTGAAAAAAAATAATCAAGTATCCTTTATCGATAAGAATGGAATTAATGTTCTTGAAGCTAAACAATAATTCTTAATACGTCGTTTCAATAGTAGTCATAAAGATTAATTATACATTTTTTACTTTTTCAAATTCATTTTTTTGTTATCTTACCAGTAATAAAAAAATGAATTATGAATCCATTTTTAACACAAGTTGTTATCCAAACGGTTGTTAACAGCAAAAAGAATAACACACCATCTCAAAAAGAACCAGAGTTTTCTAAATTCCGTATGGCTAAGGCATACCGCGAATTTAAAATACTTGTTAAACGGGTTTTAAAAGACGTGATATTAATAGGCGCTGGTATTTTAGCAGCAGCTTTTGGTTTAGAAAGTTTTTTATTGCCAAGTCAGTTTATTGATGGTGGAGCTACAGGC
>JBBIUW010000262.1:0-4666 GCA_037440045.1 Sphingobacteriaceae bacterium | reverse complement strand
ATCATACACTCCTGCATCTTTAGCCGCTTGAATAATTTCGGCATCTGTATAAGTATGATCCGTTGAAAAAGCAATGTTGTTTTTGATTGTATCTGAAAACAAGAAAACTTCTTGAGGTACATAGCCAATGCTTTTTCTTAATTCAAACAAATCGTATTTTTTAATAGAATGTTTATCAATCAATATTTCTCCTGAAGTAGTATCATATAAACGAGTTACTAAATTTGCCAAGGTTGATTTACCAGTGCCTATTTGTCCTTTAATACCAAGCGTTTTACCTTTTTCGATGACAAGGTTTAAGTTTTTTAAGGCTTCTATCTTGCTATCTTCATAAACAAAACCCACGTTTTTAAATTCAATTTCACCTTCAATTTTTTGTTTCACTTCTGGCGTATTTTCAATACTTGGTTTAGTTTTTAAAAATTCATTGATTCGTGTTTGCGATGCAGATGCACGCTGAATTAAAGAAGTAACCCAACCTAAAGAAGCAAATGGCCATGTTAATTTATACACGTATAAAATAAACTCTGTGATATTTCCAGGTTCAATATGTTTGCTAATTACTAAATGGCTTCCAAACCAAACTGTAGCAATTACACTGATGCCTATCATCAACACCATTACAGGTTGAAAAACAGCTTCAACAATGGCTAAACGTAAATTATGCTTTTTAAAATCATTATTTAATATAGCTAACTCATTGATATAATGTTTTTCTCTGGAATATGCTTTAATCACTCTGATAGCAGAGAATGTTTCTTGTGCATGAGACGTTAGCTTTGATAGTTCTTGCTGAACCACTGTACTACGTTTATTAATTAAATCAGATACTTTATAAATCACAAAAGATAAAAGCGGTAATGGTGCAAATACCAATAAGGTTAACTGCCAATTTACTTTAAGCATAAATGCCAATACAATAACCACTGTAGAGAATGTATTGATTAAATACATAATGGCAGGCCCAGTATACATACGCACTTTACCAACATCTTCACTAATGCGATTCATCAAATCGCCTGTACTATTGTTTTTATAAAATGCCGCATCTAATACTTGATAATGAGCATATAGTTCGTTTTTTTGATCGAACTCAATATGACGGCTCATCACAATAATTGTTTGACGCATTAAAAACATAAAAACGCCACTAATTAAAGCGCAAACAAACATCAGCAACCCATGTTTTACAAAAACAGTTGTATTAAATTGTGTTTTATGAGATACTACATTATAAATCTCATTTGTGGCATTACGCACAACTACACCCTGATAAATAGAAAAAATTGTAGACAAAACCACAAACAATGCTCCCATTAACAAACGCCACTTGTATTTTATAAAGTAGGCATTTATGGTTTTGAGTGATTTCATGTTATAGTTCTGTTTATATAAAAATATGAGATACTTTAGTCATGCTGAACTTGTTTCAGCATCTCATACTCAAACATTTTAACTTATAAGACCCTGAAACAAGTTCAGGGTGACATTTTAAAAATCGTTGTTTAATTGGTTAGTTGCTTTTTGTAAAATCTCAAAAGCATTTTCGGCCATTAAGTTTTCTTTATCAAGGGTAGGGTTAATTTCTACCATTTCAAAACATACTATTTTTTTAGAACGCATGATGTAGTAAATTAAGTTACCAGCTTCTTTTTCAGTAATGCCATTTGGCACAGGTGTTCCTGTTCCGCTACTAATGCGGCTATCCATACTATCCACATCAAAACTCACGTAAATAATATCACAGTGATCTAAATAGTTTAATGATTCAATAGCTACACGCTCAACTGCTTTTTTACGAATTTCCTGTAAGTTAAATACACGCACTTTATGTTTTTTAATCAAGAAATCTTCCTGAGGTTCAAAGTCACGTAAAGCAATATACACTAAATCATTGTAATGAATTTTTGGAGTAATACCTCCAAGGTTTTTTAATTTCTCCCAGTATTCAATCGTTTCATCATCTGGTTTATTTTGCTGACGTTCTTTATTATCTTCTCCTAATACACATGCAATAGGCATACCGTGCATATTACCACTTGGTGTTGTATAAGGCGTATGTAAATCAGCATGTGCATCAATCCAAATTACACCAATGCGTTTTTTTGGATAAGCCATTTTAATTCCAGTAATAGTTCCTAAAGCAGAGCTATGATCTCCTGCTAAAACAATTGGAACTTCGTCACTTATTAATGTTTTTTTAATTTCATTTGCTAAACGCTCATTTAAAGTGTGAATACCCTTAATACGTTTTGCATAATCATTAACAACAGGTTCTAATAACAAGTGGTTTTCGTTTTGAACTTCAACAGCTTTGAATTTTTTAAAAAAGTTACTTCCAAAATCTAAGGCAGCAATTTTAATGGCATCCACTCCCATACTCGCTCCACGAGTACCTGCTCCTATTTCACTTTTTACTTCAATTAACTTAATTGGCTTTATCATAATATCTTATTTAAAGAGTTGTAAAGATACAAATCATTCGCTAAAAAAGAGAATTAAAACGCTTGTTTATAGGCTTATTTGAGCCTTAATTTGGGATGAAATCTGTAAAACAGAAGATTTTGAAAGAACTTCTAGTTGTGGCACATCAATAATTAATGTATTGTTAACATAATTAGTAATGGCTTGTTTTACTTCAGGTTCAAATGTACCATTAAATACCAAAGCTTTTATTTTAATTTGATTTCGTAATAAATAGTCAATAGACAACAACGAATGATTAATACAACCTAAATAACTAGAAATCACTAAAACCACTTCACAATTTACCTGTTTAGCAATATCAATCACATAGTGTGTATCATTTATTGGCACAAGCAAACCACCAGCACCTTCAATAATTAAATGATTATTTGATTTAACTTCTACTCCGCTCAGTATGGCAAAATGAGATTTAATTTTTTCTAATTCAATATCTACACCATCTATTTTTGCTGCAAAATGAGGAGATAATGGTTCTTTTAATAAATACGTTTCGGGATGAAACACCGATTTAGAATTGCTTATCAATGATTTAACTGTTTCCGAATCTTTACCTTCTACTACCCCACTTTGTATTGGTTTCCAATAATCTGCTTGTAATGCTTCGGTTAATATTGCAGCAACAATAGTTTTACCAACGTTAGTTCCTATGCCTGTTATAAATAAATTCATTACTTAAAAAGTTCTAAATATTGAGTTTTAATTTGTTCAATATTTAATTGTTGATTGATATATAAAACGCAAGCCTTACTCATTTCATCAAATTGAGTTTGATTGATGTTTACCAAACTATTAACAGCGTCTATAAATGATTTTTTATCTTCTAACGCTATATCAAACCCAACCTGTGCCTTTTGTAATTTTCGCCAAGGTGTTTGATTAGAAATGATGACTAATCGCCCATTTTTTAAAGATTCAACGATTACATGTCCAAAATTTTCGGTTTGTGTAGGTAAAAACAAAGCATGATAATAACCAATTGTTTTGCTAATATCTTCGGGTTTTAAAACCGATTGGTAATTACATGTAACGTTTGCAGGTAACTGTTTTAAATTTTGCTCACACAAAGCCCAATAGGCTTCATCTTCTTTAGGTCCGTAAATATCAAATATAATTTTACCATTTGTCACTTCTTTCAAAACATCAATTGCAAAATTTAAATTTTTAATATCTACTATTCGAGCAATAAAACATAACCTTAAAACGCCAGATTGTTTTTCGATAAAACTAATATGATTTGATAAAGCAGGTAAATTAGATACTTCCGTTAATCGTACGTGTTGTCCTATTCTTTTCTTAATTTCTTCTGTTTCTTGTTTTGAAGTAGATTGCCAGTGAACATTTTTAAACAAACCTGTTAATTTTGCGTACCATAAAAACAACTGCTTTTTTAATGGCTTAACTGCAAGGGCTTTATCTCTTAACATTCCACGAGGAGCTAAAACTATTTCAGCATTTATCTTGTTTTGTTTTTTCCATTGCAATGGATAAATTGTAAATAATTTAGAGTACAAACTATTCAAGTAAATCACATCATGCTCTGTATTTTGAATTAATTTCAAAACAAAATCAGCATTCATGTTTTCTGGACTAATATAAAAAACTGAACGTCCTTCATACTGGGTCCATTGATTTACTTTAACTGCCTCATAAGCATGTTGTGATTTAAAATCTCTATCAGTGGTGATAATTTTAAAATTTACGTCGTTACCCAATTGTTGCGTTAACGTTGCAATAGATTGAATAGGTCCGCCTGCCAAATAGCCTGGCAAAAACCAATCACACAAAATCAATATATTTTTTTTAGCACTCAATCTGATGTGTATTTATCCAATGATTTAAAACAACTAAATGCCACACTCTACTCCATGTAATTTTAGGATCATTATTTAAAAAGCGATTCCAAATTAAAAGCACTGCTTCTCTATTTACAAACGAACGTTTAGAAAATTGTACAATGTTATCTTCACAAAAATCTTTCAAATCGTTTTTCAACCATTCTTTCCAAGGCAAGGTAAATCCCATTTTAGGACGATTTACAATATTATCTGGTAATAAATCCCCTAAGGCATCTATCAATAACTTTTTGGGAGTATGCGGGTATTTATGTTCATCATTCACACTCAATGCAAACTCTACCAACTTGTAATCTAAAAAAGGAACACGAACTTCTAAAGCAACA
>JBBIUW010000261.1:0-4673 GCA_037440045.1 Sphingobacteriaceae bacterium | reverse complement strand
CTCAGCCATTACATATTTAGGATGCATCCCTAAAGCAATTGGATGTGCATGATCTCGGTATGCAGTAATATGTTTATCTGATGGTTTTGTAGCACTTACAGTACCCGCTACGATAGCCTCTTGTCCGATATATAAGTGGCAAAAGCCTTTGATTTTTTGTTGAACATAAACTTGTCCTGTTTTCTCTTCAAACTTACGCATCAATAACATTGATTCGTACCATTTAAGGTATTGTTCTTTTGAGAACTTGCTCTTTTTTTCAGCTGTTTTAGCCATAGAAATTACTATTTAATAAGGTACAAAAATAAAAGAAAATGTGATATAGAAAAGCCCTAAAAAAAACCAGTTTAGAGATACTTTTTACTAAACATTAATGGCAATAAACTTTCAATACTTTTAGCTATGTAAACAGGGCCTTTTTCTCCCATCATAACGATTTTAATTGGTTTTTCGAACTTATTTTCATACTCAGCAACAGCCTGACGACAAGCTCCACAAGGCGATAGTGGCTCACTAACCACCATATTTTTTGATTTTACACAGATAGCTATAGCTTTTATGCCCACATTTGGGTATTGAGCGCCAGCATAGTAAATAGCCACTCGCTCGGCACATAAACCACTGGGATAAGCTGCATTTTCCTGATTATTACCAGTCACAATTTTACCATTTTCTAATAAAATAGCGGCTCCTACATGAAATTCAGAATAGGGTGCATACGCTGTTTTTACCATTTTTTGAGCTGCTGATAGCAGCTCAGCATCTTTTTTCTCTAAATCTTTGGCTGATTGATAGACATCAAATTCGGTTAATATAGAGAGTTTAGAAATTTTAGATTTTGCCATAAGGTCAGTTATAATAATGAAGAAAGGTAAGAAAGATATTGAAGTTCGTCAAACATTTAAACTTTTCTTTTTGGGTTATCTTTAATAAAAGCATCCCAACCCGAATATGATTTTTTGGTTCCAGAACCAGCTGTTTTATTTTGAAAATAATGACATACGGCTGCTCCTAAAGCATCTGTGGCATCCAAGTATTTATCGTTATGTTTAAAATTTAAAAGATTTTCTAACATAGCAGCAACTTGTTCTTTAGAGGCATTTCCATTACCCGTAATACTCATTTTAATTTTTTTAGGGGAGTATTCGGTCATAGGAATATTTTTAGACAAAGCCGCGGCAATAGCCACTCCTTGGGCTCTTCCAAGCTTTAACATTGACTGAACATTTTTTCCAAAAAAAGGCGCTTCAATAGCTAGCTCATCTGGCTTATACTCCTCTATTAACTCCACAACACGCTCAAATATTTTTTTAAGTTTATCAGCTTGCTCATCCAATTTATCTAACTTAATAACATCCAAGGTAATTAAAGATAACTTGTTATTTTGAACATGAATCAATCCATATCCCATTACTAAAGTGCCGGGATCAATGCCTAATATAATTCTATCGTTTATTGCCATTAATGTGTAAATTTAAGCGTTTTTAATACAAAGTGCCGACTATAGATAAAAAAACGATAAGCTTTTTAATTAAAATACTAGTTGGTATTTTAAGCTTTTGGATTATTTATAATCGCCTAAGTCAGATTCCTCAACTCAAAGAACAATTGACTTATTGGTTTAGTGAACCTAAGATGTATTCTATTTTATTTATTGTGTTACTAATGATGCCTATAAATTGGGGGATTGAAAGTTATAAATGGAATCGCATTACACAACAAATTGAACAAACTAGCTATTTAACTTCTTTAAAATCAGTATTTTCTGGAGTATGCGTGGGAAATATTGCACCAGGAAGAGCAATGGAATTTTTGGCAAAAATTATTTATTTTAAAATTGAGAACAGACCAAGTATCACTATTTTACATTTTATTAATGGCATGTTTCAAATGCTAATAACAGTTACAGTTGGTATTATTTCAATTACATACAAATTAAAAGCAACGAGCAACTCTTCTAACTTTATTTATTTTGCTTTAACTGGAGGAATATTAATGATTGTATTTTTTTGCTGGGCAATATTTAATGTCTCCTTCATTCAAAAAAAATTAAAATTCATAAAATGGTTTCGACAAATAGGAGAAACAAAACATATTGAACTAAACAAAACACTCATCTTAAAATTAGTATCATTATCCATTATTAGGTATTTGGTATTTACAACGCAATTCTATCTTATATACAATAGTTTATCTCCGCAAAATCATATGCTTGCTACCTTTATGAGTATAGCCTCTTATTTTATGTTAACAAGTTTAATTCCAATGATTAGTTTTATTGAACCTGCTATCCGAGCAGCGATAGCTTTATTTGTATTTAATAATACTACCGACAGCACAGTCATAGTTGTCCTCTCATCCACTTTTGTTTGGATAATAAACGTTGTTATTCCAAGTATTATAGGCTATGCAATTATTTTAAGAGAAAAATTAGATTTCAGATTAGCCAATGTTAGTTGAGCTTTACATATTTGCGTTTATCATTGTTGCTTATGGCTTTTTTATTACCACAAGCATTATTGGCTTTGGAAAACTTAAGCGTCAAATACATTTTTCAGAAGAAAAAAATCAATCTTTTATATCAATTGTCATATCTGCCAGAAATGAAGTCAACAACATTAAAGAGTGTATTAAACAAATTGAAAAGCAAAACTTTCCGAAAAATCAATTTGAACTTATCATTATTGACGATGCCTCAGAAGACCAAACATATCAACTTGCACAAACTGTATTAAATAATTCTGGATTAGATTTTCAACTTATTCATCAAAATACACATCAAGGAAAAAAACATAATTTAAAATTAGCAATACAAAAAAGTAAAGGCCATATAATTGTAACATCCGATGCTGATGTTGTTTATAGGAATCCAAACTGGCTAATGACAATTTCTGAATACTTTAAAGAAAACACACCAAATATGCTTATTATGCCAATCGATTATCAATATCGCTTTGGTTTTTTATCAATATTTCAATCTATTGAAAATATAGCACTCACAGGGATTACTGCTGGATATACAGGCATAAATAAGCCCTTTATGTGTAATGGTGCTAATTTAGCGTTCACCAAAACAACATATGAATCGGTAAACGGCTACCAAAATCACCTACAACATGCATCAGGAGAAGACATATTTTTAATGGAAGATTTTAAAAAACTCAACCCAAAAGCAATTCATTATGCTTTGTTAAGAGAGCTTATTGTCAAAACTGAACCCGTAAACAGTATTTCTGAACTATTACATCAACGAACTCGATGGGCTAATAAAACCAAACATAATTCCAATCACATCAACCTTTTTTCTGGATTTATCATCATTGGAGCCAATTTATTGTTTTTAGCTTTGTTTGTTGCAATCCTCAAAAAATCAGTTATTATACCTTATTTATCGATTTTTGCGCTTGCAAAGTTTGTTTTTGATTTTTTGTTGCTATTTTTAGCTTCAGATTTTTTAGGGAAGTCTAAAAACATATGGTGGATAATTCCATTTGAGTTTATATATTGGATATACACTCTTGCAATTGGAATACTATCATTGTTTTTTAAACCCTATTGGAAAGGAAAAAAAATAAATTAATTGCTATTTAAAAAGAAACATACAGACTATTCATCAGAATCTCTTTCTGTGCAAACATGGCGACGTTTCAAACGAAACAAATTGGCTATGTTTGGCTTATTCTTAATTGCAATATCAACCATTGTTTCCATTTTAGGCTTTCTTATTACGCCCGATTCTTCGCCATATGCAAATGATCAAAAGCCAGAATTACATATCAAAAAACCTGGATTTAAAGCTCAAATGCTTTTAGCAAAAAAAAATGAATTAACTCATAAAGAAGGCTTTTTTAGCAGAATGATTTATGGAGAAGTTAGCGACTACTCTTATATACCAGCGTATAGTTATTCTTTTAAAGGATTTGATATTGTTGTAGAAGAATATACGGGGAATGAACCCAACAATGGTAACAAGGTTGCTTATAATGTTGCTGATGTTGTTTACGATGTTAATAATAACTATCCTATTAAAAATGATAGCTTAAAAAATCAGATTGAGTTCTATCAATTGAGTACCGGAGAAAAACTAAAACTCAATGTATCCGATTTACAAAAAGCAATTACCGAAAACCACATTACCGAAAGACGTTATATTTTAGGTACTGATTTGGCAGGTCGTGATTTATTAAGCAGATTAATGATTGGTACCAGAATTTCGTTGTCAGTTGGTTTTATCTCTGTATTAATTTCAATTATAATTGGTATTTTATTAGGTGCAATTGCAGGTTATTTCAGAGGTTGGCTTGATGATGCCATTATGTGGTTAATTAACGTAGTATGGTCTATTCCAACTTTATTACTAGTAATAGCTATTACATTAGTTTTAGGAAAAGGTATCATGCAAGTGTTTATTGCAGTTGGATTGACCATGTGGGTTGATGTAGCCCGATTAATTCGCGGACAAATACTGAGTATTAGAGAAAAAGAATTTGTAGAGGCAGGAAGAGCATTAGGATTTAAAAACATGCGCATTATTTTAAAACATATATTACCTAATGTAATGGGGCCTGTTATTGTAATTGCTGCGTCCAACTTTGCATCAGCTATTTTAACCGAAGCTGGATTAAGTTTCTTAGGTATTGGCGCTCAACCGCCTACTCCATCATGGGGAGAAA
>JBBIUW010000260.1:0-4679 GCA_037440045.1 Sphingobacteriaceae bacterium | reverse complement strand
AAAAAGCAGTTAAACCAGTAGTATTAGTTGGATTAGGTACAACAGCACGAGTAATCGGCGTTAAAAAGAACCAATCATTTGTTAAAGCAATTGGTGAAGGTTTAAACGTTAGCAGTGCATTTTCAGCTGTTAAATCTTTTTCTAAATCAGAAATTTTTGCAGGTCTAGGTTCAGATGATGATCAAGTAGGAGCTGCTAAAGAAGCTGAGTATTTCCGTGAAAACATGGCAGCATTAGAAGAAATTGCTAAAGAAAATCAAGCTCAATTAAACTTAGCAGCAGTTGATACTGAAGCTGAATTAAATGGTGATGTAAAAATCCCAGGTACACAGTTAAACTTGACTGATAGCCGTATGATTTTATAATTTTTCTATTAAAAATTAACAAAAAACAAATAAAAAAAGTAATAACTCAAAACAAAAAAAACAATGGAATTACAAGAAGTATTAGGAAACATTGACACATTGGATACAATGGGTTACGCACCTGTAGAGGAGCAAAATCGTTTAATGGGTGCAATTGCTGCATTACCAGCTGCTGATAGAAAAGTAGCAACAGCTAAATTATTATCTCCACGTTTCGGGAGTAACGACTTAAACAGCCGCGACTTAGTTATGCAACGTTTAGGTGGTTTACCTGCAGAAATCCGTAAAGCATTAGCTGAAAAGCGTTTGCAAATTGTGGATGCTGAGTATTATGCAACTAAATTATTAAGCGGTAACCAAAACGTACGCTTTTTCGAAGATGCTGATACAATGTTACCAGGCGTTCGTAACATCAGCAATGGTAAAATGATTAAGGATGTATTTTTCCTTTGCACAGCAATTCAATTCACAGTTGGTACTGGAGCTTCTGCTACTGATCCATCTGATGTAGTTTTTGATAACCCATTAGGTGTATCTGAAATTGCAAACGGTGAGTTTGAATTAATTGCAAACGGTAACAAATACATGTTGCCTAAAGATAGCCCTATTTCTATGTTCTCGGACGTACAATACGGTGGTATCAAAACTCAAGCTCGTTACACACGTACGATTGATAATCCAAAATGGATTGAGCCACAAGTGCCAATCGGATTTAACGTTCGTGCAGCAGCTGCTGTTCCTGGTACAAAAACTTGGGGACGTATTAAATTAATCGGTGCAGCCGTAATTAATTACTAAAAACACGTCGATTGAGTATTTGGTTTGTTGAAATTTCCAAATACGCAGTAAGGGCTAATGTAGCCATTAGCCCTTACACAAATCGACATTTTAAATCAAAAATTCAACAAAAAATAAAAAATTTCAAAAATCACAAAAGACATTAAAAACCTATCAACATGAGTGAATTAGGAGCCGTAGGAAACCTACGAAAAGTTAAATATCAATCGGTAGAGGTTGATGTAGTTAATAATACGGATGATTTTAAACTTTCATTTGAAACCGACCGTTTATATGCGAAAGTAAAAGGTATTGCAATTCAATTCATTCCATTATCAGGTACTTTAAATACAGACTTTTTAAAATTTAGCAAGTTTGAAATTCAAGGCCGTGAAATTTATCCAAATGACTTTTATGTAAAGCATTTAGATACAAGTAACGATGTTCCGTTAAATAAAAAGTTTGATTTAGAGGTAGACGAACCTGCTAATTCATCTAAAGTAGATGTTACATTAAGAGACCATATTGCAGTGCAAGTTGGTACTTACAAAGTAATCTTGACTTTAAAGTTAGAAAACTAATTTATTACTAAGCCTTGGAAAATCTACATTATAATAAAATAGCGTACCAAACATTTGATTTAAAATTAAGTGGTGCAATATTTTCTATTGAAAATTTTATAAATAAAAATTACAATTTTATCGAAGGATTTTTATTTTCATTTGATAATCCTGTATCATTAATACCTGATGCTCCTTTTATTATTAATGAATTTAGAATAGATGACATAGAGATACTGCCAAAAGGATTTTTCATTGACAATTTAATGCCAGGAAAAAAAACTCCATTTTTAGAGAAATTTACACCTATTAACTTTCCAGTTAAACAAGGTAAATTGAAGTTATCTGTTAATCAAATGATAGCGACTGTAAGTACTTTTTCTATCACATTTAAATTAAAAAAAGAATTTAACGAAACTCTTTTTTATAAAGATTTTTTCAAATACGATTGCCATACATTTAGAGTAGACTTACTTGCAAATACTAGTGACGATGGGGTTTTTAAAAAATCAATTCGTCCTAATATTCCAATAAATACAATAAAAGGTATTGCGTTTGATTTATATCCGGCTGTTATAAAATCTAATCCTTTAAAGAACCATCAATTAGGTACTTTAAAAATGAGTATTAACACTAAAAAAAGTAATCCTATAAACGTTCCAATTTATAACCATACAGCACAGCGTATCGGATATAAAAAATCTTTTATCGAATTGGATGAAAATATTGAACCAGGAGCATCAATTGATTTAGTGTATGAAAAGCATTTGGGGTCTATTGCATCTTATGTAAACTCATTTGTTAACACTACAGCGTATTTTACTTTAACAATAAAATCTATTTAACAGTGGAACACCCATATATCATACCATACCTAGAACAACGCATGAAAGAAATGGGTTTTAAAAAATTCCATTTCGAAACCGTTGTTGTTAATAATATCAATTTTGGTAATTATGGATTTGGATCAGGACTTGATTTATTTTGGGAAGTTCTTCAATCAGATAACAGATACGGTAAATATGTTAAACAAATTGATGCATCAAATCATTTTTACTACTTAGTTAAGAAAACAGTTAGTTCAGATTTAAAAATCACAAGTGATACTGGCTACTTGTTACCTAGTGAATCGGTTGACTACAGTAATTACACTTTCCACAATTTTAGAGAGTTTACAGGACAAATATTTATTACCGATACAGCTCCATTTGAATTAGAGTTTATTAGAGCTATTCCATACGAATAATTAAAATTTCAACAACCATGAATAAGACATTAGAACAAATTTATCAGGACTTCCCCGAATTAGAGGAAATCGCTATCCGTTTAGAGGATAGTGAAAAAGCTGCAAATCAAAAAAACAGAGAGCGTAAGTCATCTGGTCCTAAAGAACCGGGAGAATTTCAAATGAGTAGCGAACAAAAAAAACGTTCGTTAAGTGTTAATCCCGAAGTATCTCGTATTAGCGATTTTTATAAGGATAAGCGTTGGCATTCAACTTCATTTATATCGAAGCCAGGACGCAAAGAATTTGAATTAAATTTAATGCGTGTTATTGAAACTCGTAATCCTGATGCTATAAAAGTAAAAGTGTTTCCGTCATCAAGAGAATTAACATGCCGTTTAGACCAAACTTTTTGGCTAAATAAAGATGAATTTTCTACAGAAGCTGATAAACCACAGCAAAATCAAACAGCAAGCTTAGGAGCCATAGAAACAGCTATTGAGAATTTAAAAACTCAATTTGCAGAAAGTTCTAAAGTTCCAAATCAAAATAATGAACTTCAGGTTCAAATTCAAATTATGCAATTGAATCAAGCAGCTGCTTTAAAAGAAATTAAGCATGAAGCTGAAATTGAGCGCATTAAACGTGATTATGAAGATAAAATAAAAGAGTATCAACATGCACTTGATGAGAAAGAGGCTGAAATAGAAGATTTAGAACAAGAACTAGCAGACGTTGAAGAGTCTTTAGACGGCATTGATGATAAAATTGAAGCTGCAAAAAACCCTAGTTGGATTGATTTAGCAGGTAAAGCGGTTAGCAAAGGTTTAGAAAACCTAGCTAAAGATAATACCAAATTAGTTGGCGATTTCTTAGGAATGACTGAAACTGAATTGGCATCATATTTTAAAGAAAAAGACGAAAAGGCAAAGCAAATTACTACAACTGCAAATACAACAACTGCCTCCTACTCTACAACAGAAACAACTGATAGTTTCTCTCATTTATCTGACGATAAAAGAAGATATGCTGAAAGCTTTTTAGCAATGGTTGAAGCAATGACCATTGAAGATTTAAAGATGTTAGTTACCCTTGTTGGTAAAGCAGTTAATGAAGATGGCTCTTTAAATAATAATACAGTATCTGTTCTTTTAAAGGTTGCAATGGACTTGAAAAAAGACGAACAAGGATAAAAACATAAAATCAATAAAAATTCAACATCATGGCAGAAAAACAAACATTTAAGTATACGCTTAGCGTACAAACTCATACACAAGCAGAAAGCATCCAAGTAATGGATGCTGTTACAAAATTAATTAAAAACGTTAGCCCTAATGATTTAGAGTTGTTTGCTAATAAAGTAGCTGCAAATCCTAACATCATTCAAACGGCTAAGAAATGGCTTTAAAAAATGGAAAATAAAAACCTACCTACTATAATTATGCAAAGCCCATCTAAACAAAATGGGATTGTTGACTATGTATTCAAAGCAGCGTTTGTTGTTGGAGGTTTTTTTGGTATTCGTTATGTTTGGAGAAAGTACCAGGAGAATAAACAAAATGATAAAGCTGGAGGAGATCCAAATGTTCAAGCAGCATTTGAAATTCATCAAGCAATAGATGGTGCTGGTACTTCTGAAAAGGTTTTATACGAAGTTGCTAATAAAATTAGCGATTGGGAAGAGGTTAGTAAAGCATATCGTAAAGATTATCATGTAAACATGTTGGATGATATCAAAGGAGATTTATCTCC
>JBBIUW010000259.1:0-4681 GCA_037440045.1 Sphingobacteriaceae bacterium | reverse complement strand
GGTCACGGTCGGCCTGATGAAGCAATTGAGTTGGCCGTATTACGCCGGTTTAGCCGTTGCCAGTGGTCTGGCGGTTTATCAACAAAAACTGATTTTTCATTTCGATAAACCTAATTGTTTCAAAGCCTTTTTGAACAACAATTGGTTGTTTATTAGATTTTTCATTCGCGATTTCAGTTCCATCAGGTAATTTCACTGCAGCTCTTGAAGCCTGAATAACTCCTATTTTATCACCATTATATCTGCATTCAAATTTCACTTCTGTTAAATCCGATTCTTTAGTTAAACTAGACATAACACAAGTAAAACCACCTGCTGTAAACTCATTTTGAGCTGCTGGTAATTGAAAATCAGGAGCAACAACACCTTTGCCAGTTGTAGGGATTTTATATACACCATCTACAACATATTTGTAAGGAAATAAAAAATCTGAACCCGTGCCGTTAACTACTCTAAAATCTGATTCGTTAGGAAAAATATATAACCATTTTTCTTTAGGCTTATAATCTTTTGATTCTAATTTAAATGAACTTTCTTCTGGTTTATATAATAAAATGTCATTTGTTTTATTGACAATCTTTAATTTAAATTTTGTCATTTCTTTATTAGATACACCATTATTGGTAGTTACAGTCATATCTGAATATTCATTAGATATATCTTTATAAAAAATTTCTTTATAGTGCTTATCCTTTTTTTGAGCACTAACAGATGTTACAATAGATGCAAATGCCGCAATTAATAAAAATGTTTTTTTCATTTGTAGGTATTTGTTAGTTTAAATTTGAAGTTTAAAAATATAAAAGTCTTTTTACGAAATTAATTAAATTGTAGAGAAATATGTTACTAAAATAAAAAAAGTAAGCTTGGTTGTCATTTTTTAACTTTTAAAGCGATAAATCTTAACAAGATGAATAAAAACAAAAAACACCGCATTTAGCGGTGTTTTTAATCTACTTTTGGTAGCCCGTACGGGCTTTGAAACTCCCTCAGAAGTGCTTGATAAATCTATGTTTTTATAATTTTTGATAGTCTTTGGATTCAATTTGGATTCAAATCAACAAAAGTGGGGTTTCAACTTTTGCAAATCTGAATCCAAAAATACATAAAGTTCTTATTTTTTCCAAATAGTTAAAATCTTATAAAATTAATTATCTCTTTGTAATTAAATTGTCAGTTACTCGTTATATACCAAAATGGGTGATTTTGTTTTATGTATTCCAAGGAGCCAGTTTGGTTAACTACTGATGAAATACTGCGTAAATATTTTGAGTTTTGTTTTGAGAGAAACATTACTGAGAGGTTTCTTGTGAAATTATTTGATGCTCACTTATTGAGAGGTCAAAATAATAGAAAAATAAAGAAAGTAGAAATATTGGAAGAATCATTCTTAGAACTTATAAAACACATCAACTATAATTTACAAGTCCAAATGTATAAATTCAATGAAGAAAAAATATCAGTTCCAAATTATTGCCAGATAGAAAACAAAATAATTATTTATTCAATTGATAAAAGTTGGTACACCGCATCCGAAATAATACATGAAATGCCAGCCATGCGCTATCACAAAATTTTTACAGTAGATTTTATTAATGAATTAATGGAAAAAGGAATGATAAGAGGGAGAATGGATAGGTCGCAAAAAGTCGGATTAATACTTCTACCCTCTTTTATTGAATTATTGAAATATAGAAACTATATGCTAAAGCAAAATCAAATAGAAGGTCAAGCCTAATAACCTAAACAAAATCCCTATGTTAAGCCATCAAGTTCACTTGGTGGCTTTTTTATTTCAATTTATCCGCAAATGTTCGCCATACGAAAGGTAGCGAAAGTTTTATGGTTAAAAACTATTTTTCAAATCCGTTATAACCTTTGTAATACATTAAAGAGCTTCAAAAAGCCTGTTAATATTATTTTTTCTATCCGAAAACCTTCGCTACCGTTCGGGTAGCGACCATTTTGTCGGGGGACATTTGTATCAAATTAAAAATACAAAAGTCATGGAAGTAACAACCACAGTTAAGGTATCGGACTTAACAAATTTTTTCGACCAGCTTTTTCAACTACGCTCCGAAATTAAACAGCTAAGAGAAAGCGAAGAACAAATTAAAGCATTTAGCATTCAACAAACAGCTAAGATGCTCAACCTTCATTACAATTCAGTTAGAAAGCTTATCCTAAAAGGAAAGCTGTTTGCAAAATACCTTGACGGGGATTCAGGCAAATGTATTGTGCCAATGTGGGCAATCAAAGAGTATTTGGAAGTTAAAGAAAAAACAAATGAAGTATTAATCTCAAAACATTAGAAGCCATGTATAGCGAAGAAACAAATAATCGAATTTTTGATAATCATGCTTTGTTCAATAACTACTTGTCTGTTGGAGGCATGAGACAAAGTCAAATGGGGACAAAGCCAAGTATATATATTACCGAGCTAAAATTACGTAACGCTCTGAAGGAACTAAGTAATATAGATATTGAGAATATTTACGATAAGGAAATGACCGGTTATAACTGCGACAGACACCGAATTAAATTGAAAGAAAAAATTGAACTGCTACATGAATGGCAATTACTGAAAGCCTTATCAATTCTAATGGAAGAAGGTAGATATGAGAGCATATTGTATGTGAAGCAATGCAAACGAACAGATAAAGAACTAAAATAATTGTTGAATACAACCAACTGATATTTTTATCAGTTGGTTTAAAAATTAATGTTATGTCACAAGGTATATTTTTAACCATAAAAGATGTACAAACACTTTTAGGTACAGACAACTATAATACAGCGAATAGCTTACATTTATCTGTTAGAGATGCTTTAGGTAAAAAATCTAAATACATCACAATAAAGGAATATTGCGATTATGAAGGGCTGGATTTCAATTACATTTGGGAGGTATTACGAGGGAAACCATCGACCAAATCCAAATAAATCTCCCCACTATTTTGTACCTCGTTCAATGAAATTTTAAAATTATATTTTGTATAGAAGTTTAACAATCGGGTTTTGTTTTCTGGATTCAATAATTCCGATGCTCCTAATAAACCATTGATTGAAACAGCATTATTTTTCTTTGCCAATCGCATAATAAAATCCATAAAAATAGTTCCATAGCCATTACTGGCATTCTTTTGGCTCATTTGAATATCACCAATAAAAATTCTGCAAGAGCCGTCAAAATCCCATTTGACATCATAACTGGCAAGTAATAATTTGTTTTGCTTTTCAAAATCATTTACAGAAAATATTTTGGCATAATAACAAATATCTGTCATCGGTTCAACGAACATGAAAACATCATAGCCTTTCTTTGTTGTAAACAAATATCTTTCTGCTTCAACTCTAATTTTCTCTCCGTACTTAAAGCCATTTCCACCAAATTTGGAGCTATCTAATTTCATAAATAAAAATGATTTGAAAAACGAATTTATTTAATTTCCTGAGAAACGCAAACACTAATTTGTTTCAATGCGTAAAACCCTTATATATCCCGATAATTCAGTATATTTTTCACTATCAAGAATTAATGAAGGATTTATTTTTAATAACATCAAATAGAATTTCAAAAAAACCTTAATTGCTCTGTAAGACAAGCTAATCGGGCTTTTCTCTACCTCTAAAATTAAATCCAACTGATGTAATAAACCCTCTCTGTTTTTGTAAATATTAGTTTGATTTGCAATTTCAACAATAGAAGAATCCTCCATGTACTTAGTAAAATCAATACTTTCAGGGCATTTCTCTATTAAATATTTTGCTCCTTTGGCTAAATTTTTGTATTCGGATTCATTCAACGCTATGTAATTATCTGGTTGTTGCGAATACTTTATTTCAAGTCTTTCAATGATATTTATTAATAAATCCCGATTCATTTAATATTGATATTCAATTAATTAGTAGCCTTTTTACTCGTTTTTACACGTTTCTCCCCGTTTTTCTGCAAAAATACTCAAAGTTACTCTATTATACTCGTTTCTCCCCGTTTCTCACAAAAGTTGCGAAGCTCTTTGCGGAACTTTGTTTTATAAATCAATAACAAAGATGACAAGCACAGAAATCCTTTTAGTAATCAACAGTATTCTTTTAGGAGTAATCAGTTTAATGTTTGTATTAATCGGTTACTTTTTAAAAGACCTGCATAAAGATTTTAAACACATGATGGAAAGGGTCAATAAACTTCATGCCGAGTTGCATACACACATCACGATGTTTGAAAACTTAACCAAGCTGTTCCAACGTCAGATTGACGGATTAAGTGAACGCATAAAAAAGTTAGAAAAATTATTCATTAACCCTAAACCTTGAAACTAATGAATCTGTGGACAGGAATAGCAGTAGGTGCAATCGCTTTAACCGTAATTGGTTTGAGTAAGCTGGCAAAAACAGGTAACAATATAGTTACCGAAGTAAAAGGAAGGATACATAGTCTGGATTTTTCTCAGATAACATTCGCCATAGATGCGATAATAAAAAATCCCACACCAACAAGTGTAACTATACAATACCCTTTTATCAAAATCTTTTATAAAGATACATTGATTGCCAGTTCAGACTTGATAAATCAAACGGTTCAGATTGCACCCCTGTCCCAAACTTACATTAAGAATATCAAAATACCTGTAAACTATCTGAAACTAACAGGTGTAGGGGCTGAACTCATACAAAAATT